>VGAU01000058.1 GCA_016870675.1 Actinomycetota bacterium
TTTTATTTTTATACTTATGGACAAGTTTTAAAAAACTTTCAATATCATTGTATTGAAAAGGGAAAGAGCTTCCTATTAAATATCGTGGAACACCTAATGGATTGAGCCCGTGTAACAAATGTCCATTAAGTGCCTTATCATCAGCAAGATTCGCTGATAAATACCAATCATGCCAACCATGATACCCGCAAAATAATATTAAATCTTTTTTTGATTTGGCTCTTGCTATTCTCACAGCAATTGCATTTGCCTCACCACCAGTTCTTGCATATCTTACCATTTGTGCCCATGGATGTAATTTTATCAGTAGGCTTGCCAATTCAACTTCTTCCGGTGCATTAAGTGTTGACATATTTCCATCTGTTATCGCCGCTATAACAGATTTGTTTACATCTTCGTCTGCATATCCTAAAATACATGAACCAATCCCCATATAACTCATATCAATATATCTTTTTCCATCTAAATCCCACACTTCACAACCTTTTGCTTTTTTATAATAAGCGGGCCATAGTTCTGGTAGAAACATCTCTGGTCTTTTTGACAAGAGTTGTGTCCCACCAGGAATTATTTCTTTTGCTAGTTTATAAAGTAGTTGCCCTTTATTTATCTCCATATATCTTTTGCACCTTATCATTCTTTAGTGATTTTAAATATCCCTCATTTCTTTTTATATGCTCATTAATTCTTTCTACATCAGGATTTCTATTAAGAAAATCCAATATTTCTTCAACTCCAAATAAATGGTTTTTAACATAAAGATTTTTATAAATTACCTTTATAAACTCATAATCTTCAGGATTATCAAGTGTCCATCTTTTATTTGATAAATTTTTATCATTTTCCAAATTCCTTATTTTAAAGATTTTTGGATGTTTTTTAATATATGGGGTAACATGTTCTCGCTCTGATAAAAGTTTTGCATTTCGCCAGGCTTTATTTAATGTTTCAAATGTAAAAATCTCAACATCTTCACCATCAGGAAATATCTCCTTAAGAGTGTTAGAAGTATAATCTGCTTTTTCTTTTAAATGTAACCTTATTACTTTGTCAATAACTTTTGGGTCAATCAGAGGACAATCAGAAGTTATTCTTGCAACTTGTTTTGGATTAAATAATTTTGCTGCCTGGTAATAACGGTCTAAAACATCTTCCTCAGAACCACAGAAATATTTAATTCCTATATTATTACATATTTTTACAATCTTCAGATCTGCTTTTTTTATTGTAGTTGCTATAATAATATCATCAATCATTTTTGATGATTTGACGCGTTTAATAACCTGTTCAAGTACAGTTTCCCCCTCCAAATCAAACATGACTTTGCCTGGTAATCTTGCAGATGCTATTCTTGCTTGAATTATTGCTATTATCATAAATAAATAATCTCCTTTCTCTGTATGGATCTATAACAAGCTAATGCTATTTCTAAAACTTTTTTTGCAGTAGTAATATTATTTATTGAATTTTCTTTAGATTCAATACAATTTGTAAAGTGTTTAATTTCATCAATAAACATGATTTCACGGCTTATGTTTATATTTTCCTGAAAAACTTGCAACTGGTTTATTTTTTTAGAATATAACTGGACATTTTGGGAGATATAATCCCATATAATCATACCTTTTTCTCCAATAAGTTCGTAATATCGCCGATATGTATGCTGTAAATAATCTAAATGGATTTGTGCAATAATTCCTGATTTAAATTTCAAAAAAATTTCAGCAATGTCTTCAACATCAATATCAAGATTACTTATTTTATCGGCAAAACAAAATATTTCCTTTACCTCGCCAAAGAGCCAATAAAGTGCATCAATTTCATGAACATCATCAAAGATTACACCACCACCTAGACACCTATTGGCGCTATAACCCTTACGATAATCCTCATAAGGATGCCAATATGGCAGGAAAAAACCACATTCTACTTTTACAGATAAAACTTTCCCAATTTTATTTTTTTTAATTAATTCTTCTACAAGTTTAAAACTTGGAAAAAATCTTATGTTACAGCCTATAAAAGTAATGAGTTTTTTTTCGTTAACAATTGCTGATAATTTATCTATTTCTTTGATACTATTTGATAGAGGCTTTTCAATAAATAAATTTATGCCTTTTTTAGCTACCTTAATAGCGATAGGTATATGTAGATTTGTAGGTGTACAGATAAACGCTCCTTCATATATCCTTTTCAGTGCTTTATTTAAATCACTAAATACTTCTATACCATATTTCTCTCTTACATATCTTGCCTTCAAGGGGTCTTTTTCACAACCATAAACCTTATAATTCATTGTAATCAAATTTTTAATGTGTCTTTGTCCAATTGACCCACAGCCTATAACTAGAAAATTCATAGTTTTATTTACTTTCCAAATGTTTTAGCATATTCCATGCGTTTAATTCTTTAATCATACAATCTTGTATTGAAACGAGTTCTTCATCAGAAAAATTTGTAAAGTTCACTATTACCTTTTCTCCCTGCTCATCAAGACTAAGTATATATTCCTCTTCATTTTTAATTTTACCTTGTTGTAATGCCATATAATATAATTCTGTACCTGGGTAGGGAGTTAAAAAGAAAATTACCTCTGGAATTAAGTCCAACTCTTTACAGAAATCGATTGTTTCCTGAATTGTTTCTTTAGTTTCATCGGGATAACCAATCATAAAAGAACAATCTGCCCAACCAAGATATTTTTTTGTTAAACGTATAGCACTTTTTGCCTGCTCAACAGTTACTCCTTTCTTAATCAAATCTAACATTTTTTGACTACCTGACTCTATCCCGTAACCAATTAATATACATCCAGCATCAGCCATTTTAACAATTAAATCCTCTGTCATAAGATTTACTCTACCACTACAACCCCACGTTATTTTATGACCAATACTCTTACTAAGTTCTTTCACTAAGGCACAAAACTGATAAACAAAATCTTTTTTCATGACAAACTCATCATCAATAAAATGAAAATATAAAACTTTATATTTTTTATATAAAATTTCTATCTCCTTTATAACATTTTGTGGTGAACGGATACGATAACGATAACCCATAAAATCATGATAACAATATATGCATCGATATGGACATCCCCTTGTTGCAAATAAATTCATTGATAACTCCCTTGTATTTTCTGGTGAACCATTAATCCACTTATTTCTATTGAGTGCGCCCACAGGATTTCTCAAATATATATCCATTGGAAAAAGATCCCATGCAGGTAAAGGAATACTATCTAAATTCCATATAGGAGTACGTTTCTCAGTCTGATATATCTTTCCAGTATTATCTTTATACCAAATCCCTTGAACTTTCGATAAATCTTCATTATCTTCCAATACCTTAAAAAGCTCTTTAGCTGTACCCTCACCTTCACCTATGCAGACTATATCAACAGGATTTTTCTCTAACATAATCTTTGGTATAGAGGTTCCTAAGCTACCTCCAATGATGATTTTTTTATCTGGATGATTTTTTTTTAATATTGATATTAGCCATTTTACATATTTATACGTAGTAATAATTCCACCAATTCCAACAATATCAAATTTGGTATTTCTTATTTTATTTTCAACCTCCAACTTATCAAATCTATAAGCATTTATATCTAATACCTCAACCTTATATTTCTTACTTAACAATACAGAGGCAATATAACCTAAACCTAAAGGAAAAACATTGGGTTTAGCCCATTCTCTAATTGGAGGATTAATTAATAAAACTTTCATTTAAATATTTTTTGTAACTATTAACCCATAAAATTTAATCAACAATACAACTTCCAATAAAAATAAATTCCACTTTTAGTACTGGATTCTCTTTTGGATATATGCTACTATATTAGCATGAACAAGGCAACAGTTATCCAGGGACAGAAAATAGCGGCTAAAGATATAGAATTGGTAAGGCAGCTGATTAACACAAACTCATCCTGGGGACGCACTCGTCTCTCAAAAGAGTTATGTGTCTTGTGGAACTTTAAAGATGGCAATGGCAGACTTAAAGACATGGCCTGCCGCAATCTTCTTCTAAAGTTAGAAAAGCAAGGCCTTATCACTCTGCCTGCCAGAAAGAGTGGTACTAACAATGCTAAAAGAAATGCTTCAATTGCTTATGTTATTCACAGTACTTCTGCTATTTCAGCTGAACTTAAAACACTTACACCGCTGCAATTGAGGCTGGCAGAAGATAAAGACACGCTACGGCTTTTTAAATGTTTTCTTTCGGCCTATCATTATCTTGGTTTCAGGGTAACCATAGGAGAGAATTTAAAGTATATGGTATATGATGATATTGATAGACCCCTTGCCTGCCTCCTGTTTGGCTCTTCAGCCTGGAAGTGTGATCCCAGGGATAGTTTCATTGGTTGGGATCATAAAAAAAGAGGTAAAAATCTGGCACTTGTAACCAACAACATGAGATTTTTAATACTTCCCTGGGTTAAGGTAGAACACCTTGCAAGTCACATACTGGGAAGAGTTGCAAGACGTATAAGAGATGACTGGACAGCTAAATACGGCCATCCAGTCTATATGCTTGAAACCTTTGTAGAAAAAGATCGCTTCTTAGGTACCTGCTACAAGGCTTCAAACTGGATATATGTTGGAAAAACTAAAGGTAGAAGCAGAAATGACAGGTACAGTACCATTAAAGTTCCCTTAAAAGATATTTACCTTTATCCACTGGTAAAAAGATTTAGGGAGGTGCTGGCTTATGAAGCGTGAAGAAATCATGGCTGTTTACAATGCTGGTCCCCAAGCAGTAATAAAGCTTGTTGAAAGTATTATTTTAAAACAACAAGAGGAGATTTTAGAGCTAAAAGAGCGTATAAAAGCTTTAGAAGATAGACTTTTAAAAAACAGCAGCGCAACAGCAACAAGCCTCCTTCAACTGACTAGCCTGCAAAAAAGAGAAGTTTAAGAGGCAAAAGCAGCAAGCCTCCTGGTGGACAAAAAGGACATAAAGGATATAACTTGAAAATGGTAGAGGTAGCCGACCATACTACAATCCACAAGGTATCTACCTGCAGCAAGTGTGGTAGTTCTCTTAAAGATATAGTACCTACCGGCTACAGAAAAGTTTTAAGGTATTTGATCTGCCGCCCATAAAAGTTAATGTAGAAGAACACAGGGCAGAAAAAAAGACTTGCCCGTACTGTGGACATTTAAATAAGGCTTCCTTTCCAGATGGTATTACCCAGCCTACACAATATGGACCGCGTATAAAAGCAATTTTAACTTACCTAAATGCCTACCAGCTCCTGCCTTATGAGAGAACAAGTGAGCTGTTTTATGATCTTTTTGGTACCAGCCTTGCTGCTTCTACCATAGCCGGTACAAACAGGGTATGCTTTGAAGCTTTAAAATCTTCTGAAGAAAAGATAAAAGATAAAATAACTGCCTCTGCTGTTGTTCATTTTGATGAAACCGGCCTATACACAGATGGAAGTAGGTACTGGCTACACGTAGCCAGTACAGATAATCTAACTTATTATGCTACCCATCCCAGACGGGGAAAGGCTGCCACAGAGGATATAGATATTCTACCTAACTTTAATGGGACAGCAGTTCATGATTTTTGGAATAC
This sequence comes from Actinomycetota bacterium, assembly GCA_016870675.1. Classification (GTDB taxonomy): domain Bacteria; phylum Actinomycetota; class Humimicrobiia; order Humimicrobiales; family Humimicrobiaceae; genus Hydromicrobium. The sequence goes on from VGAU01000058.1 coordinate 5,596, forward strand.
CTATTTTAAATATGACTGCAACCATGCTCTCTGCAATGCTCACCACCTGCGAGAACTAAAAGGAATAGAAGAGTTCTTTGGCCAGAAGTGGCCAAATGCTATAGCAGATCTTTTGCTGGAGATAAAAGAGACAGTAGATAAGAAAAGAGTATTAGCAGGTAAATTAGAGCAAGACAAGATAGAAGTCTTTAAAGAAAGATATGATAAAATAATTGAAGCAGGTCTTGATGAAAATCCACCTGTAAGACCAAGAGATGGGCCAAAAATGAGGGGTAGAAAAAGGAAAAGCAAAGTTAAAAACTTACTTTGCCGATTAAAAGATTACTGGAGGCAAACACTGGCTTTTATGTACGATTTTGAGATACCATTTGATAACAGCCAGGCTTAAGCGAGATATCAGAATGATGAAAGTTCAGCAGAAAATCTCCGGTACTTTCCGCAGTGTTGATGGAGCTAAAACATTCTGCCGAATAAGAGGCTATATTTCTACTGCAAGAAAGAACTCATTTTCTGTAATTGATGCTATCCAAGCTGCATTTGAGGGAAATCCTTTTACCGTATCTACATAATCTTAAACTGCTGATAATTTTCTTAAAAATATTTTTTTTGGTATTATATGCTAATCTAGGAAGATTAAGTAAAAATCTTTTATAAGTATGCGTTAGTTTGTTTGGTAGGCTGAACAGTTACTATTTTTTTTACAATTCTTGTTAAATATTTAATCTTAGCGTTTGCCTTTAAGGGATTAACCAGAATAATAGTTATTTTTTATGTTACTTTTTTACCTCTGGACAATCTATTTCATATCTAAATCTTTCTTTATAATAAGACTGCAGAATAACTGGAATATAATGCAAACTGAACGCCAATTCTATATTTTTGTATGATTTTGATACACTTGCGATCATTCCATATGATAAGCTTTTTAGATTCTTCAAAAGTTAGTAACCATAAACATCTTCTGAAGTACTATGTTCTAATCCTACCTTTTTAATTATATTAACTACACATCGAATTTCACTGTCTATCATTTTAGGAAAAAGTGGCAAAGTAATTGTTGACTTGTAATATTCTTCAGCTTTTGGATAATCTCCTACTTTATAACCAAAATTCTTTTTATAATAAGGTTGTAAATGAATAGGAATGTAATGCACCTGTACACCTACATTATTTTTACGTAATTTTACAAAAATAATTTTCCTTCTCCTAGAATCTTTTAGTCGAATATAATAAATATGCCAGGAAGATTTAACATAAGGTTTTTCTACAGGCAAGATAATTTTATCTATTTCGGCTAATTTTTTATTATAAATATTTACTATCTCTCTTCTTCTATTTAAAAATTTTTCTAGTTTTTTTAACTGGCTAATCCCTAAAGCACATTGAAAATCAGTCATACGATAGTTAAACCCAAGCTCTTGCATTTCATAATACCAAGGACCTTCATAATGATCCATATTCTTCTTATCCTTAGTAATACCATGATTTCTGAATAATAGTAGCTTTTCGTATAAATCCTCTCTATTGGTGAGTACTGCACCCCCTTCGCCAGTGGTAATTGATTTTACTGGATGAAAACTAAAAACAGTCATATCCGAATATTTACAGGATCCAATTTTTAAATTTTTATATTCTGCACCCAAGGCATGAGAAGCATCTTCAATAACTAATAAATTATGTTTTTCTGCAATCCCTTTTATCTCTTCTAGATCACAAGGATGACCTGCAAAATGAACAGGAATTAGGGCTTTGGTATTTGGGTTAATTTTTTTCTTTATCTCTTCAGGATCAATATTTACTGTATCCTTTTGTATGTCTGCAAAAATTGGTTTCCCGCCACAATATAATATACAGTTTGCTGAAGCTACAAAAGTCATAGGAGAGGTTATAACCTCATCACCCGGTTTTATCCCAGCAGCAAGACAGGACATATGTAGAGCAGCTGTTCCACTTGAAACTGATACAGCGTATTTTGATCCTGTATATTGGCAAAGCTCACTTTCAAATTCTTTTACTTTAGGTCCCTGAGTGAGCCAATCAGATTTTAAAACCTTAATTACTTCTCTGATATCACTTGCATCAACACACTGTCGGCCATAAGGGATAATTCTCATAAGTTAAGTTAATAAAATTAAGATTTTAATATATTTATTAATTTATTCTATTTCTAATAAACTCTTTTATTTAAATATTATACCTTAATCTCTATTGCTCTTCCATTATTCTATATTTTTAACCATATCTTTTAATTCATCCAACGTTAGCCATATGTCATTTTTATCGCTGCGATAAATAAAGCCCTCAGGGACAGAAGAACATTTTTTATACTTTTCATAGAGATCCTTACTCTTAAAAAATGAAGGCAAAATGGTATAGGCCCCATTAAAAATTTTTGTATTTCTCGCTTCTTCCTCAGAAATCATTACCTCATTAATTTTTTCTCCAGGCCTAATACCAATTAATTTTATTTTACAATCAGGCTCTAATGCTTTTGCAAGATCAATAACTTTCATTGAAGGTATTTTAGGAACAAAAATCTCCCCTCCGACTGATTCCTCTAATGCTTTCAGTACAAATTCTACCCCTTGTTCAAGAGTTATCCAGAAACGTGTCATTTCAACATCAGTTATGGGATACTCTTTGTAACCATTTTTCTTAAGGTTTAAAAATAATGGTACAACGCTACCTCTGGAGCCAACAACATTGCCATACCTTACCACAGAAAACTTAACTCTCCCTCCAGCGTAGGCATTTGCTGAAATAAATATTTTTTCGGCAACAAGTTTAGTTGCACCATAAAGATTTACGGGGTTCACTGCTTTATCGGTAGAAAGTGCAATTACTTTTTTTACTCCAGCATCTATGGCTGCCTCAATTATATTATCTGCGCCCATCACATTGGTTTTTACCGCTTCCATAGGATTATATTCTAAAGCAGGAACTTGTTTTAATGCTGCAGCATGTATTACGTAATCAACCTCTTCAAAAGCACGAAATAGCCTGTATTTATCTCTTACGTCACCTAAAAAATATCTGATACTCGGATATTTATCTTCGGAAAATATCTTTGCCATCTCACTCTGTTTGTATTCATCCCTGCTAAAGATTATAAGTCTTTCAAGGCTATATTTTTTTAGCACAATTTCAGTAAATTTTTTTCCAAAAGAACCAGTACCTCCAGTTATAAGTATTGTTTTCCCTGATAGGTTCATCTGTTACCTTTCATTTGAGTCAAATAGTTTTAATAATATTGTAAAATTTATCTAAATTTTTTTAGCATTCCTACTCTATTCTATTAAAAAATCCCGCAATCTTTCCAATGCATGGTCATCATCATAAGCATCATATTCTCTTATTTCACTGATTGGGATAACTTCTTGACAACTAAATTTCCCCTCTAAGATATTGTCGATTTGTTT
>VGAU01000059.1 GCA_016870675.1 Actinomycetota bacterium
TTTAATCAATATTAAATAAATACCTGTATATTTTTTCTACAATAGGTGCCGCATTGCTTCCGCCGGATCCAGCCTCCTCAAGCATTACCACTACTACATATTCAGGGCTGTCCACACGAGCATAGCTTGCAAACCAGGCGTAATCCTGTCTTCCCTCGAATTGTGCAGTACCAGTTTTTGCCGCTACCGGTATTTCATCCAATGGAAAATTTCTGAAAGCAGTGGCAGCAGTTCCACCAGGTCCAACTACCTGAACCAGGCCGTCTTCTATAATTTCAATAAAATATTCATTTAATTTTAAATCCTGGTATTCCTCTCTTGAATTATCCACAAATAAATTACCCTCAATATCCCTTATCTCTTTAGCTATATAAGGAGTGTACTGTATTCCACGATTTGACAGGATTGAAAAAGCCTGAGCCATCTGAAGGGGGGTAACAAGCAAATCCCCCTGACCTATTGCCATATTGACGGTATCCCCTGGAAACCAGACAGAATATCCTGCCTGATCTTTAAAATAATCTTTTTTCCATTCCTTATCCGCAACCAGCCCTTTATCTTCATGAGGAAGATCAATTCCGGTCAGCGAGCCGAACCCAAAAATCCTTAAATATTTTTGAAGAAGCTCTTCCATATTATCCAATTTCGTATAAAGTCCATATCCTACCTGATAGAAATAAATATCGCAGGAATTTTTAATAGCCCCTCTGATATCAAGACTCCCATGACTTGACCAGCAACTTTTTGGAAAATCTTTCCCCAGTCCCAACCACACTCCGGCACAATTCAACCTTCCTCTTTCACTGATTATATCTTCCGCAAGCCCCGCATAAGCCGTAACTATTTTAATTGCTGAACCTGGAAAAAAAGACATAACCGCTCTATTATTTAAGGGGTAATAATTTTCCGGATCATTCAGATTCTCCCAATCATTTTGTGATATCCCTCCGACAAATAATTCAGGATTAAAGGTAGGATAACTGGCCATAGCCAGTATCTGGCCGTTTTGGGGGTTGAGTACCACCACTGCTCCCCCCGGCACATTATAACACTCGTCGGTATTTTTAATCTTTTTCTGTCTTACTCCCAGAATAGACTGATAAAGAATTTTCTCTACAAATTGCTGTAAATCGATGTCAATAGTCAGATACAAATCATTTCCGCAAGTCGGGCTGGTTTCCTCTAATATATTCACCGGTCTTCCCAGTGGATCAACTTCATATACTATCTTACCCTTTTTTCCTTTAAGCACACTCTCATAAGTTTCTTCCAGTCCGGTAAGTCCTACCTGGTCTCCACCCTCATAACCATCTCCATATTTTTCTGACTTCAACATGTCCTCGGTAATCTCCCCGGTATATCCCAACAAATGTGATGCCAGAACACCAAAATTATACTCTCTCCAGTAAACATCAACCACTTCCACTCCGGGTAAATTGCTGCTGTTTTCTTTAAGATAAATCATAGTAGCAGCATCTATATCTTTTTTTAGAATAACCCTATCAATATAAGATACATCGCTTTTTTCTAGTTTTTCTTTTATATCCTTATAAGACATATCCAGGCAATCACTGAGTGCCTTCATTACATCCTCGTTCTTTAAAACAATATGTGGTTCTACAGCCACTGCGGTAACCGGAACACTACCAACTATCAGTTTCCCATTCTGGTCATAAATATTTCCCCTGGGGGCTGCCACTGTTTTTTCCCTGGTAATATTCTTAGATGCCAATTCCGCATACAGCTCTCCACTCATTATCTGCAAAAAGTATAGCCTTAAAATAAGCACTATCAATATCATTACCAGCAGATAGAGAATTATTCTAAATCTTATTTTTATATTTGAACCCAAGTTCTATCTCCCTCTTCGTACCAGAACTTATAATAGGAAAGATAATAAACATTAAAATAATATTACAAACTGGCTTTGTTACCAGCTCCAACCCCATTCTTAATAAATTACTATCAAAATTAAATAAATAGCGGATTAAACTTAATATTAAAATATTTATTTCCGTTATCAGGAAAACAATAAAAGAATAAGTCAGGAGTTTATATCTAAATCCAGCTGTAATTAGCCTGTCTACCATAAAGGCATTCATAGAATAAATAAATGCGCTTATCCCCACAATACTACCCACCATAATATCCAATACCATTCCGACTATAAATCCAAATAGCATACCCCAAAAAACACCGTCAAAAAGAGTGATTGCTATTATAACTACCATAATTAAATCAAAGTCTACAGAAAATGACTTCAAGTTTTCAAAAAAAACTATTTGCACTAGTAAACAAATTATTAGTATAAAGAAATGCAAGATTCTAAAAAAGGTTTTCATAGTTTGTAGGTGATATTTTATTTTTTTATCACCAGAACATACTCTATTTTTTTAAAATCAACAAAAGGTTCAATTTCAATTGCCTTATATGGATCACCAATATTTTTCGTTACCTTGCTTACCCGTCCTATTAAAATTTCTTCAGGAAGCTTTCCATATTCCGATGTAATTATTATATCACCTTTAAATACCGGCTCTTCACCGGAAATATAATTCAATGTAATTTTTTTATCCTGGCTCCCCTGAATAATTCCCAGTTTTCTTGAAGATAAAATTCTTACTCCGATATTGCTCCGGGGATCATTAATAAGCATCACATTGCATGAATCATTTCCAGCTATTATAACCACTCCTATCAACCCATTCTCATCAATGACTCCCATCCCTTCCAGTACCCCATTGCTCCTGCCGACATTTAAAACAACTTCAGACTGCCACTTGCTTTCATAATAACCTATTACTTTTGCAGGTATAGTTGCATAATCTTTTCTTAGTTCTATACCCAGCAGCTTCCTCAACGAATTATTTTCAACCTTTAGATTTATATTCTCACTATATCCTTTTCTTAATTCTGAATTTTCCTTCTGAAGATTTAAATACTTTTCCCTTAAATTTATATAATCTCTAATTGAATTTATAAAACGTGTTACAGGGCTAAAGAAAGAGTAAAACTTCTCCTGGATAGGTTTGAAGAAATCAATGGTTTTAACTTTAATATTATTAATTAGGTCAGATTGCCTAAAACTTACAGTAATAACCACCAGACATAAAACAATTATTATAGCCAGAACAATAAAGTTTCTAAATCTTCTATTTAATATCACAATCAGTAAATATTATAGGTTGAATATAAAATCAGCTATATTGAAAACTTGAGATATTTCTTCAAAGTACTAAAATCCTCAACACACTTTCCTGCTCCGATAGCTACTGCCGCCATTGGATCCTCAACCAGGTAAACCGGACAATGCGTTTCCCTGCCGATTCTTTCGGCCAGTCCCTTAAGTAATGAGCCTCCTCCTGCTAAAAATATACCTCTTTTCATTATATCTGAAGAAAGTTCCGGAGGTGTGATATCCAGTACCTCAACAATAGAATTTACAATATCATTCAATACCTTCTCTAATGCCTTTCTTATCTGCTGGCTGGTGATAATAATTGTCTTGGGAAGTCCGGTTACCAGGTCTCTTCCGTTTATTTCCATTTTTTCCTCGTTCTCCAGAGGAAAAGCAGACCCGATTTCTATTTTTACTTTTTCAGCAGTTCTTTCACCTAAAAACAGGTTGTGTTCCTTTTTTAAATAATAGATTATAGCTTCATCCATCTCATCTCCACCAATCCTGAGTGATTTACTGACAACTATTCCCCCTAAAGATATAACTGCTACCTCAGAAGTCCCTCCTCCTACATCGATAATCATACTGCCACTGGGTTCATCAATAGGCAGACCTGTACCTATTGCCGCAGCCAGAGGCTCCTCAATTATATAAGCCGCCCTGGCTCCAGCCTGTTCAGTGGTTTCAACAACTGCTTTCTTTTCAACTGGAGTAATTCCTGAGGGAACACAAATAACAATTCTGGGTCTGGCAAAAGCTACATTCTTATGAACCTTTTGGATAAAATACCTGATCATTTTTTCTGTGGTTTCAAAATCTGCAATTACTCCATCCTTGAGTGGTCTAACCGCTACTATATTCTCAGGAGTTCTTCCCACCATTCTTTTGGCCTCTTTCCCTACTGCCAGTATCTTCTTTTTTTCTTTATCAATAGCCACAACAGAAGGCTCATCTAGAACTATCCCCTTACCCTTCACATATACAAGAGTATTAGCTGTTCCCAGGTCAATACCCATATCTCTGCCAATAACATTTAAGAAAAAATCAAACATCTGCATCTGTCAACTCCTTAATTTAACCAATAACATTAAATCCAAATCTTGTTTTTTTAAGCCATACTCTCTTATATAATTATAAATATTTTTAGCTTTAACGATACTATTGCCGATAACAGTCTTGTAAGGATTTTTAAACTGTCTCTCTTCACAATTTTTCGGCTCAATCACTTCAAAATCCAGTTTTAAAAGCTCAAGTATTTTTCTTCTTCTTGGAGAAGCAGAAGCTAAAAAAATTTTTTTTCTATAACCTTCTTCTTCCAACATCAGCCAATAAAAAAGCTATAAGTAATCCTATTATGGCACCAAGTGTAATATTTATGTGAATACCAAAATTTATATCAATTAAATATAAATTAAGGCTAAGAGAGTCTGTGCCTACCTTAAGTCCTTTGTCCAAAATCGGAACTGTATCACTCAAGACATGGCCTAAAATAGCTCCTATAATACCTCCAAGCAATACTATAAAGAAAACTACTTTTCCTCTTCTTTTATTCATATATCACCATTAAAATTGTTTTTTACTGACTTTTAAGTTCAATTAAAAAATAATTCGATCTCTTTTTTGGCACTTTCGGCGGAATCTGAACCATGAATTACATTTACAGTAATATCATCACCAAAATCCCCTCTGATGGTCCCTCCTTTTGCTTTTTTAGAATCAGTTACCCCCATAAGCTCTCTGGCCCTGGCAATTGCACCCTTCCCACTTATTACCATAACCACTACAGGACCTGAAGTTATATATTCAATTAACGTGTTAAAAAAACTTTTATTTTTATGATCCTGGTAATGCTTGCAGGCAAGCTTCCGGTCAATTTTTATCATTTTTAATTTTTCAATAGTCAGATCCTTTTTTTCAAAACGGGATATGATTTCTCCAATAATTTTTTTCTTCACGCCATCAGGTTTGATTATAATCAGGCTTCTTTCGAAGCTATCATCATTAGTATTAAGTATGTTTCCTTTCCCGTAATCCTTACATCTATTCATTTAAGCAACCGCTCCCAATTTACTGAGTAGTCCTGCAATAAGGACAAACTTTCCAGTTTAAACTCAAGGGCTTGCCACAATTAATACAAGAATTTCTTAATTTCTTTCTGCAGTAAGGGCAGATTAAAAAATCATCCTTTACCAGACCCCCGCAGGCAGGGCAATTGGACTGTTTATTATCAAGCAGTATCTGCATTCTTTCAATTTCAAGATCCCTTTCTACTACATCATCTATAAATTCCGGGGGTCTTAATATTAAATATATTATCAATCCCAAAAAGTTTAATACTAATACAACCAGCGCCCAGAAAACCGAGGAGACTGCAGATTCACTTCTGAGTTTTGCATCCCTGTAAGTCCAGTAAACAAAAGCAAGCCAGACAATAATTAAAACAAAAATAAAGCTGTAGATCAGGTACTTCCATATCGGGCTTGTAATAAAATCTTGAATTTTTTCAATGTAACCAAATAAATCCATTAATCCTCCGGGTAAAAATTTAATATATTTACAAATTTATTAATATATCAATATTTAAGACCTTTATTTAACTATGTTCTCTAAATTAGTTATTGAACCAGTAATGCATATAATATCATTTATGCCAGAAATTTTTAAAGCAAATTTTATAGAATTTTCTATAGTATCTATCTTATATACCTTATCCGGCAGGTGGTCCGTATCTTTTAACGATTTTATTTTCTTGTTCACCGTTCTTTCCAGTTCATCTATATCCAGGCTTCTGCTGCCTAAACTTGAGGTTAAAATTAAAGTATCGCTTATGCCTATTATATTTTCAACCATACTTTCATAATCTTTATCTTTCAGGACAGCAAATATTATTATTTTTCCCCTTTTACCAAAATACCTGCCAACATCACGGGCGAAATTTTCCACTCCTTCAGGATTGTGAGACGCATCTGCAATTACCAGAGGCCTTTTTCTTATTATCTCAAACCTTCCCCCCACCCGGATACTGGATAAGCTCTCTTTTATTTTTTTTTCATTTATCTCTTTTTTCCAGGTCCCCAGGTAAAGTTCTGCGAGTACTATTGCCAGAGATAGATTTAAAGGCTGATACTGTCCAAGAAGTTTTAGCGGCAGATTCCTGTAAACATTCTTTATTCCTTTGATATCAAGCAGCCACCCTTCCAGGCCAAGATACACTTTTCTTTGTATGCAAAAATCGTTTCCAAATAAAAAAAGCCTGGAACCAGTATCCTTTACTTTTCTGGTTAAAATTTCCAGGACTTCTCTATCGCAGCTCGTAGTTGCAACCAGCGCCTTTTCTTTTATAACTTCCACTTTCTCAGAGGTTATTTCTCTTATAGTACTGCCCAACATATCTGTGTGTTCAAGACTCACGCCAGTAAGTCCTACAACCTTCGAATCAGCGATATTGGTGGCATCCCATCTTCCTCCCATTCCTGCTTCAAGCGCCATAACCTCAATACCTTCATTTTCAGCCAATTTGAATGCCATAGCGGAAATTATCTCAAACTGGGTAATTGGGCCGCCCATGTCCATTTTATTTACTTCCTCGATATAGGGGTATATCTCGTCAAAGACTTTAGTGAATTTTTTTTCTGAAACTTCCTTTCCGCTTATCCACATTCTCTCAATATAACTATTTATATGAGGAGAAATATGATAACCGGTATGAATACCGTGATAATTTAATATGCCAGCAACCATTTTAGTAGTGGAAGTTTTACCGTTTGTTCCCACAATATGAATAAAATCAACCTTTTTTTGAGGATTATCCAGAAACTGAAGTATTTTCTCTATTCTTACAAGGCTTGGTTTTATTCCAAAAATAAGGCAGTCGTCTAAATATTTGCATACTTGCCTGTAGTTCACTATTTCTCACTTTGGTTACCAGTTGTTATTTGCCAGTACTTTCCATTCTTGCTAACTGCTCATTTAATACTTTCAAGATCTTATCTGCCTGATCAAGCTTATCCTTTTCCTTTTGAATTATTTTCTCTGGCGCTTTACTGGTAAAATCAGGATTTGATATCTTCTTTTTACTTTTTTCAATGTCTAAATTTACTTTTTTAATCTGATCTTTGATCCTCTTAATTTCCAGTTCCATATCAATCACATCAAGAATATAAATAAATATATCTATATTCCCTATTGTAGTCTTAATATATCCTTTCTGACTGGTGCAATCCTTAAATTCTACTTCACTCGTCTTTGCCAGACTGCAAATATACTCCCTGTTTTTTTCCAGTACATCTTTGCAGCTATCTTTACCAACCAGCAGGTTAACCTTTACCCTGCTGGCCGGACTTATTTTAAGCTCAGATCTTATTTTTCTTATCTCGCTTATAACATCAAAAAGTATTTTTATTTTATCTTCAATATCCTTGTTTACCCGGGCCGGTTCAAATTCCGGAAAACTCTCCACCATAATGCTTCTACCCTTATGCGGGATATTCTGCCAGATCTGTTCTGTAATAAAAGGCATAAATGGGTGAAGAAGTTTAAGATATCTTTCTAAAACATGCCATAATATAAATAATGCATTTTTCTTATCATCATTATCTTTTGGAAAGTAAACTCTAACCTTTGCTGATTCAATATACCAGTCGCAATAATCATTCCACAGGAAGTTATTGAGCAGCTTTGAAGCAAAAGAAAAATTATATTTCCTTAAGTTTTTTTCAACACCCTTTACTAGCCGGTTTAATCTGGACAAAATCCATCTGTCCCAGAGACCCAGGCTTAAATGGTCTATATTTATATTGTCAATATTTCTGCTTTCACTCAAATTTGATATAACAAATTTAGACGCATTCCACAATTTATTTGCAAAATTTCTTACCCCTTCAATCTTCTCATCGCCCAGAATCAAATTTCTTCCAGGAGTAGTTAAAGATGTTAAAGTAAATCTTAAGACATCAGCTCCATTTTTTTTAATTATATCCGCCGGATCTATTACATTGCCCCTGGATTTACTCATTTTCTGCCCGAATGCATCATTTACCAGAGGGTTGATAAAAACTTCCCTGAAAGGGACATCCTTTTTAAAATACAGACTCATCATAATCATCCTGGCTACCCAGAAAAAAATAATATCATGGGCGGTAACAAGAACGTCGGTAGGAAAAAAATGTTTGATATCTTCAGTTTCTTCCGGCCATCCGAAAACTGCAAAGGGCCACAGGCAGGAACTGAACCATGTATCCAGAACATCCTGATCCTGTTCCACATTACTGCCACTGCACTTTGAACATCTTAGAGGGGTTTTTTCACTTACTATCATCTCATTGCAATCTTTGCAATACCATGCCGGAATCCGGTGTCCCCACCAGAGCTGGCGGGATATGCACCAGTCCCTGATATTTTCCATCCAGTTGAAATATATCTTCTCCCATTTTTTGGGAATTATTTTCACCCTTCCTTCCTTCACTGCTGCGGCAGCCGGTCCAGTCAGCTCCTTCATAGATACAAACCACTGCATTGAAATCATTGGCTCTATTACAGTACTGCACCTTGAGCAAATTCCAATTGAGGACCTGTGAATATTTTTACCCACCAGGTAACCCTGCTTATCTAAATCATGCAAGACTTTTTGCCTTGCGGTGTTGCGGTCTAAACCCTCGTATTTCCCTGCATTGAAATTTAAGCTTGCATCCTTG
>VGAU01000060.1 GCA_016870675.1 Actinomycetota bacterium
TTCTACGAAATAAACCTACTAAAAGAAGGGGTAAAAGAACTAAAAGTATAAAAATCCAGGCATTGAGTATTCCTATTTTAAATACCGGTATAAGTTGCATAATTTAACTCCTTATAATTTTCTTTAATTATAATACTATAATTACAAGTTATGAATAGACAAAAGATAATTAAAATTTATTAATAGTATTATATTTGAAATTATCTGTCTCCAAATAAATTCTTTAATTTAATAATTGAATTTAAAAACTGGTTCGAAATTTCGTAACTCGGGGCAGCCATTTTCAGGTATCCACGTCACTTTTATGAAGAAGATATACTCAACCAAATTTTTTTATCAATTAATAAAGAGATAAAATTCTATTGGAAATCTTTTAATAAAATAATATATAATATCTCTAATATAATTTAATTAAAACGAACTGCTTTAAAAGATGCAAAAAGTATTAAAAAGATTTATACTGCCTTGATTCTTCTGCTTTTAATTCTTATCCTTTTATTTGTAATAGGATGTTTTAGTACTGGTCCAAATTCATCTGAAACAACTGAATCTTCAGTGTCAAAAGATCAAAAAGTGTCAGTGGGTTCAGTTAGCGAAAATGGAACAGACAAGTATGGTGTGCCTCTTCCCCTGGACGAATCAAATGGTGTTTATGTTGCAGATGGGCTTGCATATGTTGCCGATTATATGACAGGACTTTCAGTGTTTGACATTTCAGATAAGTCAAATCCCATAAAAATTTCAGAACTTAACCTTTCCGGGGACGGCATGGATGTTTTTGTTTCAGGCAAATTTGCCTATGTTACATGCGGGTATTCAGGACTGCAGATAATTGATATATCTGATATTAAAAATATGAAGGTATTGTCAAGCTTTAAAGCCGAGGATTCTTCCCTGGATTATGCAGCAAGACTATATGTAAAAGACAATATAGTGTTTCTTGCAGATAGTGTCGGTGGTTTTAAGATTATAGATGCAAGCATTCCAGATGCCCCTGAAATCATAAGCAAGTTTGGTTCAACCTACCAGGGCTCTATAGAAGATGTAATAGTTTATGGAAATAATGCTTTTCTTGCAGACTTACAGGGCAGGCTTTATAGTAGTTGATATAACAGATTTAAAAAACCCCAGGCTTGTTTCAGAGACCCGTACAACAGGCATGGCAAAAGGCCTCTGCAGGACAGAAACAGGACAGACAAAAACTCCATATGTTCTGGTTGTAGATTACAGAGGAATTCAGGTAATAGATATATCAGATATCTCAAAACCAGTAATTGCGGGTAGTTATGAAGACCTTAAAAATGCAGAAAGCATAACTGCTTCAGGCAGCAATGCATTTGTGGCAGATTATAATCTTGGAGTTGTTCAGCTTGACATCACAGAAATTACAAAACCAGTTTTTGTACAATCTTTTGATACGGGTAAGACAAATGATGTCTTTTTATATGAAGGTTATATTTTCGCAGCAAGTGATAAGGACTTTTCTTCTTTTAAAATAGAATGATCTATAACAAAGAGAAATCTTTCCAGATAAATTAATTTGTGCAAAAACTGATGCGAAATTTCGTAAATTGAGGCTACCAATTAACAATAAAAAGCATGGTAGGTAAATTATCTTAAAAACTCAGTTCCGGTATAAATATAACCTTTTTTGAGCTTGCAATTGCAGTTCCAACTTCATTCGCTATGGCCAGCCAATTCTTTTTAGATATCCTCATATTGAAAAACTTCCTTCAATGGTACTTTAAGAACTTTAGCAAACCTGAAGGCAAGATCAAGAGAAGGAACATATTTACTATGAATTTATTATATTATAAAAAACTGTTAAAATTATTTTAATCAATATTTTATTTATTAACTAAATTAGTACCTTAAGGAGGTAATATGTTAAGCAGACCCAAAAAAATAACTTACTCATTTCTAAATCTTATCGGGTTTTTAGCAGTGGTCATAGTAAATGCTCTGGCGGTAACACTCCCCATAAATAATAGGACTACTCAGGAACTTTCAGATAAATATCCAAATTTATTTGTGCCTGCCGGTATAACATTCTCTATATGGGGAGTTATATATATGCTTCTCTTATTATTTATTATATACCAGTTTATTATTGCTTTCAGGAAAAGTGCTGATGGAAGAGGTATTTTTGAAAAGATAGGAATATTATTTTTTATTTCATGTGTTTTTAATATTGCATGGATAATTACATGGCATTATGAGATTGTATGGTTGTCCCTTATTATAATGGTTCTACTTCTTTTAAGTTTGATATCTATCTATATAAGGTTAGGAACAGGTAGACAGGCAGGAAGAAATTCTGAAAAGATACTTGCCAATATTCCTTTTAGTGTTTACCTTGGCTGGATTACTATTGCGACAATTGCAAATACAACTGCACTTTTTGTTAAGATTAACTGGAATAAATTTGGCTTAAGTGAACAGGTGTGGGCTGTACTGGTAATAGCAGTGGGTATAATTATTACTCTATCAATTCTATTTTCCAGAAATGATATATTTTACTGTCTTGTTGTAAACTGGGCATTTGCAGGAATCCTGCTAAAAAGGTTGGCTGATAGCAGTATGCCTGACCAGTTAGTAATTATTACAAGCATTGCTGGAATTGCAATTATAGGACTTGGGATTATTGTCCAGTTAATAAGGAAAAAGAAGATTTATTAGTGTTTAAAAATCAAAGTGTTGAAAGGAAATATTCACCAATTGTTGGCAGTGATAAAATGAACAGGAAAAAGATCCTGTCCTGTGCAATTATTCCAGGCAAAGTACTAAAACCAGAAAGCATCAAGGAAAAGACTATCATGGAGATAGTAATGCCTGCCCTGAAGTGAGGTTCCCCTGATTGAGGATAGGATCTATAAAATAAAAATATACCCAGAAATAAAAATATTATGGGCCATATAACTGTCCAGAACATAGTAGCCTTGTTACTGTAAAAACACCCAGGATCTCTTTTATCTTTTCATCTTTATTACCAGTTTCTATAGTCAGGGCATTTTTTAAATCATTATTTCTTTTAAGCTCATATGGTAATATTAACGTTTTTTAAGATCTCTTTTTTACCATACCTTTTTGTAAGGTTTTTAATTATTATAGATTTCAATTCTGTCACTTATAAAATATATGTAAAATTTCACCAGCATTGAAATAGGCATAGCATTTATCACATTAAAGTTATTCTGTTTTTTCCCAGTTTTTTGCTTTTTAAAAGAGCATTTTCTGCTTTATTAATAATTTCATCAAAAGTTCTTTTAGCCCAAATTCCTGAAATACCGGCGCTTATCTGAAATTTCTCGAAAGGTGTTTCTTCAGAAATTAAAGCCAGGTCCAAATTTTCCTGTATTTTTTTTGATATTGTAATTGCATTGACTGCACTTACCTCAAGGGGTGATATTATAAATTCATCTCCTCCATACCTGCCCTTAATATCTACATCTCTTACAGAATTTTTTATTATTTCAGAAAGATATTTAATAACTCTATCACCGGAAGGGTGTCCGGATTGCTTATTTAATTCCTTGAAATCATCAATATCAATCATTATTACTGAAAAGGGTTTTTTAAATATTTTTGCAATCTCAAATTGTTTTTTAGTTTCGTCCAAAGCAGAAGACCGGTTAAGAAATCCTGTAAGATTATCATGCGTAGTTATAAACTGAAGTTTTTCATTTGTACCCTTAAGGTTGTTAAAAAGTATTGTAAAAGGATCTCTAAGATTTGTTTCAACAAAGAAACGGTATATAAAATAGAATGATGCTAACTTGAAAAAGTGTCTGAGTATATTAAAGAATTCATGAATATCTGTATAAAGAGATTTATAAGAATTTCCTTCTGGATCACCGGCCTATAATCACCCAAAAGTCGACATATTTTAGGTTATCGGAGTTAAAAAATACCGTAGATCACAATACAGTATCAGAAAACACGCGCAGCAGAAAAATAAATAAGAAAAAGACCCTATAGCGGCAGGCCTATATCATACAACCCAGTAAAGGCAGGGATTCAACTTTATAAAGATAAACCAGTAATTTTACACATTGATATTCTCAATAAGATTAAAATATACTATATCCAGCGGCAAGCATTTCTGAAAATTTTACAGCCTTCGAATCGTCATCAATTCTCATCCCTGCCAGATAAGTAATTTAGTAATTGACAAAATGAATAAAAAAGTTTATTTTATATTAGGGCGATAATAATAAAGTTAGATTTGGACTAAGATATGACCGTGTATATAGACAGATGGTTGTTGATATCACTTGAAAAATATATTACAAAACCATTTGTTCATATCCTCTTTGGTGCACGCCAGACCGGAAAAACTACTTTGCTGGATATGTTGTTTCCATCCTGTTCCCTGCGATATAACCTTGCAGATCCGGAAGAGAGAACACGGTTGCTGGCTGACCCCGGTTTGTTTAGGAGGGAATGCGAAGCTCTGCCCGTACAAAAAACTCCCCATACTATTATCATAGATGAAGCCCAGGCAACACCAATGCTATTTGATGCTGTTCAGGTGCTTTATGATAAAGATAAAATGCGGTGGAGATTTATACTGTGTGGAAGTTCGGCACGAAAATTACGTAAAACGTGTGCAAATCTTTTACCGGGCAGGTCAATTCTTCACAGGCTTTACCCCCTGACTATGATTGAAAGACCACCTGCTGATACCCAATCTCCCCAGAGATTAATACCGATGCCACTTGATAGACCCATGCATTCCGTTTTCCCGGCTGCTGATATCGAAGAACGGATGGCATATGGTGAATTACCCGGGATAATATTCCTTCCTGATGAAGACCGCAAAGCGATATTGAAATCTTTTGTAACCCTCCATCTTGAAGAAGAGATACGCAGGGAAGCACTAGTAAAAGACTGGGGCGCTTTTGTAAATTTTTTAAGACTGGCAGCAAGTGAGTCAGGACAAATTGTAAACTATTCTTCCATATCAAGAGAAACAGGTTTGTCCGAGCCAACGGTTAAATCACACTATCAGCTTCTCGAAGATATGTTTATTGGTTTTTATGTCCCTGCTTATTCAAAAAGCCCGAGAAAAAATCTGCTTTCAACTCCCCGTTTCTTCTTTTTTGATCCTGGAATAAGACACAGTTCTGCAGGAATAATTCCTGATATAAATGTGGTAAGATCGGATCCGGGTAGATATTTTGAACAATGGGTCGGCATAGAAATATGGAAAAGATTGCAGTATCTTGGAAATGGACAGATGTATTATTTCAGGACAAAAGACGGGGCTGAAGTGGATTTCATTGTCAGGATTGGAAATAATATTATTCCTGTTGAAGTAAAATGGAGCAGTAATCCTTCCATAAAAGATGTTTCCAATCTGGTTTCTTTTATGAGAGAAAATCCTTTGATAAAAACAGGATATGTGGTTTGCCGTTGTCAAAGACCTGCTGCTTTAAGTGACAGAATTATAGCTATACCATGGCAGTCTTTGTAAGGACCCGGCTGTCTTATAATCTTTTATAAACACAATTGTCCTCATCTTGCCTCCGCATTTTGGGCATTTTGCAGATTTCTATGATATAGGGAGCTCCCTATATCAGGCAGAAAAGTGGGACAATTTCATATGTAAGGAAAAAAGGGATGGGACCCAGAAGAATTTTGTGATGCCTGATCTGTGCCCGGTCTGCGGTTCAGAGGTGGTAAGACCCGAAGGCGAGGTAGCCAGAAGGTGCACTTTATTGGCCTGTCCGGCACAGCAGTTTGAAAAGATAGTACACTTTGCCTCCAAGGGGGGAATGGATATAGACGGACTGGGGCCGGCTGTTGTGGAAAAGCTCCTGGAAAGAAAGCTTATAAAGGATGTAGCGGACATATATTACCTGAAATATAATGATATATATTCACTGGAAAACTTCAAGGATAAATCTACAAGGAATTTACTGGCTGCCATAGAAGAGAGCAAGAAAAAGCCCCTCTCAAGGCTCCTTTTTGCCATGGGCATAAGGTTTATAGGTTCCCATACGGCGGAAATCCTTGCCTGTGAGTTTGGGGACCTGGATACCCTGGCAGGCGCGGATTTTGGAGATATTGAAAAAATCAGGGAAATCGGCCCCAAAATAGCGGAAAGTGTTGTCACGTTTTTCAAACAGCAGCAGAACCTTGATATAATCCGGCGCCTGAGGGAAGCTGGAAGGATTCTCAAGAGAAAAGGCACGTGAGATCATTGAGAATTTCGGGGGCAGGGTGGCATCAAGCGTCAGCAGGAGCACGGACGCAGTCCTTGCAGGAGAAGATCTCGGAAGCAAGCTTGATCAGGCAAAGAAGCTCAATGTCAGCATCATATCCGAAGACAATTTTGTTGAGATGATAAAGTAGGTAATTGGGTATGAGGTCAGGAAAGAGGTTTATCGGGAATAATGCTTTTTAAAAAAACATCACACGGTATACACAATATATTATCGAATAAAAGTTTTTCATTTCCCCTGTAAACAAATACAGGCTTGCATTCCGGGTAATCATTACAAAATGTTTTCAAAGGCCGTAATTCATTCCTGCTAATATTTCTTGTATTTTTAACTTCTATTGCCCAAAAACCTTCTTTACCATAGATTATAAAATCAACTTCAGTTCCAGCTTTTGTTCTCCAGTAGTTAAGTTTATAAGATGAACGACTGTAATCAATCCATGCTCTTATATGCTGGGCGACAAGGCCTTCAAGATTTGGCCCGTCAATCTCACCGGGTCGATCAAGAGGGCCGGCAGGTCTTATTATACGATATACACCGGAATCAAATAAGTAGAATTTTGGGTGTTTGATAACAGCCCGTTTTGCTCTTTTAGTAAAAACAGGTAAAGAATATGCCATTAACAGATCATAAAGAATTTCAATATAACCTTCCACGGTCTCTCTCTTAACCTCACATTCCCTGGCGATATTGTTGAGGTTGAGAACTGTTCCATGGGAAAAGCTTATAGCTTCCAGAAATCTTGCAAAGCTTCCAATATCCCTAACGAATCCTTCCATCTGAATTTCTTCTTTCATATAGAGAGTAATGTAAGCATCAAGTGTATCTATAGGGTTTTGAGCATAAAAAACTAAAGGAAGCAAACCTGTATTTAAAGCTTTTTCCAGATCGAATCTATTTCCTAATTCGGAGGCCATAAAAGGGTGAAGTGAACGGACAACAGCTCTCCCTGCAAGAAGGTCGACACCCTTCTGTTTTATTTTCCGGGCGCTTGAACCTGTTAGAATAAACCTTAATTCAGGTTTTTCTTCTATTATTAAATGTACAACATCTAATAATTCAGGCACTTTCTGAACTTCATCGATAATCACATTTCTTTTATCAGGGTTTCCCTCTATAAGTTCTTTAAGTCTTTCGGGTCTGGCTTTATATCTACGGTATATGCCCGGGTCAAGAAGATCTATGATCAGCTCATTTTCACAATTTAATTTTAACCAGGTTGTTTTTCCTGTTCCTCTGGGTCCGAAAAGAAAATAACTGTTTTTCGGGCTTTTAAAATAACGTTTTAAAATTTCCATTTATCTATTTTTTATGTTTATAACACAATTTTTGCCCTATTTTTTGTATTTGCCATACAAAAATACTATAATTCTTTATCTCTGTCAATGATAATATCTGAAAAGTTTATTATCACTATTGTCCAATCCGGGGAGCCAGTATACCCCAATATTTAATAATAAAAATATCCGTATTTAATATATGCATTTACACAATAGCATATATTGATTACAATAGGACACATGCCTACAAATACATGTGTCCTGGAAAAAAGCACAAAACAGTACAGAAGAAGAAAGCCCCAGTACACTCCATATTACCGGTGTATAGAAGACTACTATGAGGAATTTAAAAGAGTATATGACAGAAGATTCAGCCAGAAATACGGATACTTAAGATCCCACATAGAAAAAGTAATATACCAGTACCTTGACTGCGGCATTCTTCATAACGGATTTGCCCGCATCCGTTGCGGCAGCTGCGGTCATGAAAATATCCTCGCATTTTCCTGCAAGCGCCGTCATTTCTGTCCCTCCTGTCACGCAAAGCGTTAATAGCCTTTATTGAAGATTATAAGGTTGTAAAGAAGATCCTTGATCACTTGGGTATATATGAATTTGAAAGAAAAAGGCCGCCTCCGAAAGTAGCCGAGGATCCCCAAGAGTTTGATGATTATATAATAGACGACTATATAGACTATGACCACGTATGCTAGAGCTCATACAGGATGGTATCATATAGGCCTGCCATAATGTATGCCCTGATATAAGATTTTCTTTGTTTTTTCTTCTATTCCATGTTTTTTCTGACCCGGTATTGTGACCAGTGGCTATTTTTAAATCCGATAATCATAAATATGTCGACTTTTGGAGGGTTATAGGTTGGGGATCCAGAAGGAAATTCTTATAAATTTTTTTCTTTACAGCAGATTTTATAAAGGTTTTTATCTGAGCATCCCTGAATTTTTTCATCAAGCACAGATTTGACATCGTGACCTGCTGACCTGAAGAGTTCCTGGGTGCGAGAGCCAAAGTTTTCATCGAGTTTGAATTTCATTATTTTACTACCTGGCAATTTCGACATAACGCTCGCGTGACATCTCTGCTCCATATGCAATAGCCGCAAGAATACTTTCTTTAGTTAATTGTGGATATTCTTCCATTAATTCATCGATAGTCATGCCGCTGGCAAGAAAGTCCAGTATTAGAGATACCCAAATACGGGTACCACGAATACAGGGTTTTCCAAAACATATATTTGGG
>VGAU01000061.1 GCA_016870675.1 Actinomycetota bacterium
AATAGATATACAGGAAAATAAGATAAATCTACTTTTAGGTGATGAAGAAATAAAGAAGAGGATTGGTAAATGGAATCCCCCGGATATAAAAATAAAGGAAGGTTATCTTGCCAGATATTCAAGGCTTGTAACTTCAGCTGCAAAAGGAGCTGTACTAGAATAATTTTATTAATTTTAAGTGTTTTATTTTTTAAAAAAGAATAAAAAAATGATATAATTATCAAATCATTTTAAGTGTTATAAAGTTGTTACAAATAAAGGAAGTGAAATTATTATGGGCAAAATTACCGGCGCACAAATGATAATAAAATGTTTAAAGGAAGAGGGGGTAGAAGTAATATTCGGGTATCCTGGCGGCAAAGTAATTCCTTTGTATGACGCATTATTTGACAGTGACATAAGGCACATACTTGTAAGGCATGAACAGGGAGCGGCACATGCGGCGGACGGTTATGCCAGAGTAACAGGAAAAACCGGAGTTTGTATTGCTACTTCAGGTCCGGGCGCTACTAACCTGGTTACAGGTATTGCAAATGCGCATATGGATTCGATACCAATGGTGGCTATAACCGGCCAGGTAGGTACAGCCCAGATTGGTACCGATGCATTTCAGGAAGCGGATATAACCGGTATAGCTGCACCTATAACCAAGCATAATTATCTGATAAAAGATGTTAAAGATTTGCCCAGAGTAATAAAAGAAGCCTTTATAATTGCATCTACGGGCAGACCGGGTCCGGTTTTAATTGATATTCCTGTTGATATAACAACTGATTTGATAGATGAGAATTTTAAGGCGGATATAAGTCTGCCAGGATATAAACCTACGATTAAAGGTAATCTAAAGCAGGTCAAACAGGCGGCGAAAAAAATAGCCGAAAGTAAAAAGCCTGTAATTTTTGCCGGAGGAGGAGTAATCTCCTCCGGGGCAAGTGATATCTTAAGAAAGTTTGTGAAGGTTGCGAAAATTCCGGTTATCACTTCGCTTTTAGGAATGGGTTCATATCCTGAAAACAATGAATTATCCTTAAGTATGGCTGGTATGCATGGAACCAAATATGCAAATCTCGCTTTTACCGAAGCGGACCTTATTATTGCGGTAGGAGTTAGATTTGACGATAGGGTTACCGGTAAATTATCAGAATTTGCGCCGGGTGCTGATGTAATCCATATAGATATTGATCCTGCAGAAATTGGTAAAAATGTTAAAGTACTTATTCCTGTTGTAGGGGATGCAAAGATTGTTCTTACGGATTTAAAAAGCGAATATGAAAAGTATATTGAAAAGAAAGGAAAACCCAACTGGGAGCAGTGGCTGTCAAGGATTAAGAAACTTAAAGAGGATTATCCGCTTAAATATGACCGGAATTCCAACAAGGTTAAGCCAGCCTATGTTGTGGAAAAAATTTATGAGCTGACAAAAGGTGACGCTATAATCTGCACTGAAGTAGGCCAGAATCAGATGTGGGCTGCTCAGTATTACAAATTTACCAAACCAAGAACGCTGGTTTCTTCCGGAGGTCTTGGAACTATGGGATTTGGCCTGCCTGCAGCAATTGGCGCAAAAATAGGCAGGCCGGATAAAACAGTAATAGATATAGCTGGTGACGGCAGCATTCAGATGGTATCTCAGGAGCTTTCTACGGCGGTTACCAACAAAATAAATATAAAAATTATGCTGCTTAATAACGGTTATCTGGGTATGGTAAGACAGTGGCAGCAGATTTTCTTTAAAGGAAGATATTCGCATACCTGTATATATAATTGCGTTGATTTCGTGAAACTTGTAGAAGCATATGGTGGGGTAGGCTTGAGGGTTAAGAAAAAGGAAGAGGTTGAAAACGCTATAAAAAAGGCTCTGGAGATAGACAACCTGGTGCTGGTAGATTTCTGGATAGACAGAGAGGAAAATGTCTATCCTATGGTAGCGCCGGGTTCCCCTATAAGTGAAATGTTAGAAAGTGAAATGTTAGAAGGTGTATAGAGGGAAAAAGGTGATATTATGAATCATATCATTTCGGTTTTAGTTGAAAACAAAGCAGGGGTGCTGGCAAAGATATCCGGGCTATTCAGCAGAAGAGGTTTTAACATTGAAAGCCTGGCAGTGGGTCCTACAGATGATGAAAAGATTTCCAGAATTACCCTGGCAGTAAACGCAGAAGAGCACAGTATTGAACAAATAATCAAACAGCTCTACAAATTAATAAATGTAATAAAGATTCAAGAGCTGGATCCATCAAATATAGTTGAAAGGGAACTGGTTTTAATAAAAGTAGGTGCCGATTCTAAAACCAGGCCTGAAATACTGGAAATAGTTAGTGTTTTTCGGGCAAATATTGTAGATGTTGCTAAAAAAACCATAATGATTGAAATTACCGGAAACAGCAGTAAAGTAAAAGCGCTGGAAGACCTGCTCAGGCCTTTTGGAATACTTGAGCTTGTCAGAACGGGTAAAATTGCTTGCAGTAGAGGAAGTAAAAGTTAATAGTATTGATACAAATATTTTAGAATTATAGGAAAGGAGAATTTAATAATGGTGAAAAAATATATAATGACTCCAGGCCCTACGCCCATTTCTGAAGAAGTACTGCTGGAGCATGCAAGACCTCTTATGCACCACAGGTCTCCCGAGTTTTCAAAAATATTTATTGAGGTTACAGAAAAATTAAAAAAACTTTTTAAAACAAAAAATGATGTTTTTATATTAACATCTTCAGGAACAGGTGCAATGGAAGCTTCAGTAACCAACTTCTTTGCCACTGGAGATAAAGTACTGGTCGCAAATGTAGGAAATTTTGGAGAAAGATTTAAAAAAATTAGCAGCAGGTTTAAGCTTGAAGTCATTTCCCTTGACTATGAGTGGGGAGATGCAGCAAATCCTGAAGACATTAAAAAAGCGCTGGATGATAATCCTGATATAAAAGGGGTTATGGTTCAGTTCAGCGAAACGTCAACAGGTGCAATAAATGATATAAAGGCCATAGGAAATATTGTAAAAAACTATCCTGCAATCCTTATAGTAGATGCCATCAGTGGTCTGGGAGCATCGGATATGAGAACGGATGAATGGAATCTCGATGTTGTTGCCGGAGGGTCGCAGAAAGCACTAAGTGCTCCTACAGGTGTTGCATTTATGAGCATAAGCGATAAAGCATGGAAACTTAATGAAAAATCAGACTTGCCCAGGTTTTATTTCGATCTTGCAACAGCCAGGAATTATTCCCGGAAGACACCACCCCAGACACCATGGACTCCGGGAATATCAATAATTGTGGCTATGAATAAAGCACTTGATATGCTGTTTGAAGAAGGTATGGAAAAAGTATTTAAAAGACATAAAATACTGGCATTGGCAACACAGAAAGCAGTAGAAAAACTTGGTCTCGAACTTCTGGTAAAGGATGAAAACAAAAGAGGATTTTCAGTTACTTCCATAAAAGTCCCTGAAGGCATTGATGCAAAAGAGCTTACCAAAACTATGAGGGTAAAATATGGAGTAACTATTGCCGGTGGGCAGGGTAAGCTCACCGGTAAGATTATAAGAATTGGACATCTGGGATATTTTGGAATGTTTGATATTATTATTGCCATATCGGCACTGGAGATGACTTTACAGGAGCTGGGTTATAAATTTGAGATAGGCTCAGGTATTACCGAAGCAGAAAGAATATTTGTAGAAAATAATTATTTGAATGACTGATAAAAGAAATAATAGAGGGACTGAATATGAATAAAAAAATATTAATTACCGATGGTATCTCAAGTGAAGCGAAAAAGAAACTTGAAGAGCAATTTATTGTAGAGGAGAAGAAAGGTCTGTCTCCTGATAAGCTTAAAGAAGAGATTAAAGGTGTAAGTGCCATAATAATAAGGAGCACTACCAGACTGACAGACGATATTATTAATTCATCAGATAAACTGGAAATTATCGGAAGGGCAGGTATAGGAGTGGATAATGTAGACGTTTCGGCGGCTACCAAAAAGGGTATTATAGTTGTAAATGCTCCTACCAGTAATGCGGTTACTGTTGCAGAGCACACCATAGCTCTTATGCTTTCTTTGGTCCGTAAAATTCCAGAGGCCAATTTCTCCCTGAAAAGCGGCAAGTGGGAGAAATCAAAATTTAAAGGTATTGAACTGGATGGAAAAACACTTGGCATAGTAGGTTTTGGACAAATAGGGGGACTGGTTGCAAAAAAAGCTATCGGACTGGGTATGAAAATTGTGGCTTATGATCCGTTTGTATCTGAAGATCGGTTTAAACAACTGGAGATAAAAAAAGCTGACAGTCTGGAGGATATTTATAAGGAAGCTGATTTTATTTCAATACACCTGCCCAAAAACAAAGATACCCTGGGAATGTTTGATAAGGCAGAGTTTTATAAGATGAAAAAAGGGACAATAATATTAAATGTTGCAAGAGGTGGCATAGTAGTAGAAAAAGATCTTGCAGAAGCCATCAAGGATGGTCAAATAGGAGGTGCTGCACTTGATGTTTATGAAGTGGAGCCATGCACTGATTCCCCTATTTTTAAACTGGAAGAAGTAATATGCACACCTCATTTAGGGGCATCTACTACAGAAGCCCAGGATAGGGCAGGGACTACAATTGCAGAACAGGTTATCGATGTACTTAATGGAAAAACTGCCGCTTTCCCGGTAAATGCGCCGGCTATAAGACCGGAACTAATGGAAGTCCTGTCACCTTTCTTTGAATTGTGCGAGAACCTCGGCAGCTTGTTTATAAATTTATTTGAAGGTAATCTGGATAGCTTGAAGATTGGATATTATGGAAAAGTGTCTGAATACGATGTGAGGGTCCCAACATCCGTTATACTGGTAAAAATACTGGAAAGATATTCAGCGGAAAATGTAAATCTGGTAAATGTTGATCTGGTAACCAGGGAAACAGGCCTTAAGGTAAAAGTAGTAAAAAGCAGCGAATCGAAGGATTTTATAAATTTAATTACCCTGGAGGGAAAAGGAAAAGACAGTGAACTTTCCATCTCGGGGACTACTACAGGTAAAAAGGATACCCCAAGATTTATTGCTATTGATAAGTTTGAGATAGACATGGTTCCTTCAAAGTATATGGCATTTTTGAGATATAAGGATATTCCGGGCCAGATCGGTAAAATAGGAACTGCTTTTGGCGAGTTAAATGTAAATATTGCATCAATGCATGTAGGAAGAAAGAAGATGAGCGGGGATGCAGTAATGGGCTTGAATCTGGATAATGAAGTGACTTCTGAAATGTTAGAAGAATTTAAAAAGCTTTCGGGTTTTAAAAATATCAAAATAGTTACTCTTTATTAAATATGTTAGATATGGAGATTATAGATAAAAACTTTAATATTAAAAGGATTAGTTGAATACAATGGAAAATAAGATATATATATTTGATACGACTTTAAGAGATGGGGAACAGGCGCCCGGCATACATTTAAACACAAAAGAAAAACTGGAAATAGCCCAGCAGCTTGCTAGGTTAAATGTGGATATTATAGAAGCTGGTTTTCCGGTATCGTCAAAAAGTGATTTTAATTCGGTAAAGGAGATATCAGGCAAGATTAAAGATAGGAGAATCGCAGCTCTCGCCAGGGCAAATTTTAAGGATATCGATGCTGCCGGTGAAGCTCTGAAGGGAGCAAAACAACCTGTAATACATACTTTCATCTCCTCATCTGATATCCACCTTAAGTATCAGTTAAAGAAGAGCAGGGAAGAAGTGCTGGAGCTTGCAAAAGAAGCTGTAAAAAGGAGTCTTAAATATACTGACATGGTTGAGTTTTCAGCAATGGATGCAACAAGGAGTGACTGGGAATTCTTATGCAGGTTATTTGAAATTGCAATCAGAAGCGGCGCCGGGGTCATAAATATCCCAGATACGGTGGGTTATGCTATTCCAAACGAGTTTGGGAGAATGATAGATTACATTTTTAAAAATACCAGAGGTATAGAAGATGTAATAGTAAGCATACACTGCCATGATGATCTCGGACTTGCAGTTGCCAACTCACTTATGGCTGTAGAACATGGAGCAAGGCAGGTTGAATGTGCGGTAAACGGTATCGGTGAGAGGGCCGGTAATGCCTCACTGGAAGAAGTGGTTATGATTATTGATACCCGTAAGAGAGATCTTGGGTTATACACTGATATTAATATAGGTGAGATTACAAGGACCAGTAGTATAGTAAAGTCACTGACCGGTTATGTTGTTGCACCTAATAAGGCAATAGTTGGTAAAAATGCATTTAGCCATGAAGCCGGAATACATCAGGATGGAATGTTAAAAGACAGGTCTACTTATGAAATAATAAAACCTGAAAATATCGGTTTAAGATCATCAAAACTGGTACTTGGCAAACATTCAGGCAGACACGCATTTATTGAGAGATTGACAGAACTTGGTATTCAGCTGAAAGAAGAGGACCTGGAAAAGGCTTTTGAAAGATTTAAAAGCCTCGCGGAAAAGAAAGGTGCCATTAATGACCAGGATATCAAAGCTATAGTAGAAAATGAATTGAGGGAGGTTTCGGAGCATTTCTCGCTGAAGTATTATAAGGTTCAAAGTGGTTCAAATATCCAGGCAACTTCTACAGTAGGTATAGAGATAGAGGGTAAAGTCCACAAAGACTCTTCGATCGGTGATGGTCCGGTGGATGCTTCATTTAAGGCTATTGATAAAATAACAAAAATAAATGCAAAATTGGTAGAATATAGTATAGAAGCTGTATCCGGAGGTAAGGATGCGCTGGGGTCGGTTAAGATAGTAGTGAGTACCAATGGCACAGAAGTAATGGGGAGCGGCATAAGCACAGATATAGTCGAGGCAAGCATAAAGGCCTATATTGATGCAATGAACAGGATAGTGGAAAGTTCGGAATAAGAAAATGTAGAGTAAGAAAGTATAAATTAACAGATTTCAGATTGAATTAAATAAAGTAAATAATAAATTAAATTTTTATTAGGTTTAGAAGGGAACTTTATAAAGTTGAGCGATAAAAATAAACCGCAAACAATAGCGCAGAAAATACTCGCCTATCACTGCGGCAGGGATTATGTTTCTGAAGGTGAAATAGTAAATGCAGATGTAGATATTGTTCTCGGAAACGATATCACTCTGCCTATTGCAATTGAGGAATTTGATAAAATTGGTACTGGCAGAGTTTTTGATAAGGAAAAAGTAGTTGTAGTACCTGATCATTTTGCTCCTAATAAGGATATAAAATCAGCGCAGCAGTGTAAATTTATCAGGGAATTTGCCAGGAAGCAGGATATTAAAAATTATTTTGAAGTTGGAAAAATGGGTATCGAGCACGCGCTGCTTCCTGAACTGGGCCTGGTACTTCCGGGCAACCTGGTGGTAGGGGCGGATTCTCACACCTGTACCTATGGTGCTCTGGGGGCAGCTTCAGCAGGCGTTGGGAGCACAGATGTAGCTGTTGCAATGGCTACCGGGAAGCTCTGGTTCATGGTGCCCAAAACGATAAAATTCATCTACAGCGGCAGTTTAAAGAAATTGATAACAGGCAAGGACTTAATACTTTATACCATAGGTTTAATAGGAGTGGACGGCGCGCTTTACAAATCTATGGAGTTCAGCGGTCCGGCTGTAAGTAAACTGTCTATGGATTCCAGACTCACAATGTCCAATATGGCTATAGAGGCAGGCGGAAAATTTGGAATATTTGAAGTTGACGGGATAACCGAAGAGTTCTTAAAGTCAAGGTCTAACGGAGATTATAAAATATTTAAAAGTGATCCTGATGCGGAGTATGAAAAAATATATAATATAGACTGCTCAAGTATAGAATTGCAGGTAGCAGCTCCTCATCTTCCATCAAATGCAAGAAATGCCAGGGATTTATCCAATGTTACCATAGATCAGGTAGTAATAGGTTCCTGTACCAACGGAAGGATGGAGGATTTAAGGATTGCAGCAGAAATTTTAAATGGCAGGAAAGTAGACGAAAACATAAGGACCATAATAATTCCTGCCACTCAAAACATATATCTTGAGGCATTAAAAAAAGGCTATATCGAAATTTTTATAAATTCAGGCTGTGTGGTCAGTACTCCAACCTGCGGACCCTGTCTGGGAGGCCATATGGGCGTACTGGCGGAAGGCGAAAGGGCTGTATCTACAACTAATAGAAATTTTGTAGGCAGGATGGGCCATCCAAAAAGTGAGGTATACTTAAGCGGTCCGGCTGTAGCCGCTGCATCTGCAGTAGCAGGCAGAATAGCCACCCCGGAGGAGGTTATGTAATGATAATAAGGGAAAGAGTAATAAAATATGGGGATAATGTTAATACTGATGTAATAATACCGGCAAGATACCTCAATACTACCGATGATAGAGAGCTTGCCTCGCACTGCTTTGAAGATCTGGATAAGGATTTTAAGGAGAAGGTAAAGGAAAGAAAAATAATAGTTGCAGGCAATAATTTCGGCTGCGGTTCCTCAAGGGAACATGCACCGTTATCTATCAAAGCCAGTGGAGTAAAGGCTATAATTGCCAGCTCATTTGCCCGCATATTTTTTAGAAATGCTATAAATATAGGGCTTCCGGTTATAGCAAGCATCGAGGCTAGTAATTTTATAC
>VGAU01000062.1 GCA_016870675.1 Actinomycetota bacterium
ATATTTAATATAAATCCCAATATTGGAAATAGTAAGAGCAATTAGTGTAGCAGGTATTGAAAGTTTCATCCACTTTACCCATCCGATTGATTGACCTCTTTTCTCCATCGTAGTATATGCTACCACATTCGCCGAAGCTCCGATTGGAGTAAAATTGCCTCCTATATCCGTACCCAATGAGGTTGCCCAGACCATTATTGATAGCGCCGGAACCCCTGCAAACTTCACAATATTTTTCAGAATATATGCCATAGAAAGTGCAAAGGGCACATTATCAATAATTCCACTGGCAATACCTGAACCCCAGACAAGTACGCTCAAAAGTCCCATATGATTACCTTTAAAAAGATCTGTAATATAGCCTCCAATTATCTTTACAACCCCGGTATGCTCCAGTCCGCCTACTAACATAAATAGTCCCATAAAAAATAATATCACTTCATAGTTCACTTTTAATAGAATTTTTTCCGACCTCTTACCCAGAATAGTCAGTGCAATAAAAGCAGGTATCATAGCAGCGAGAGGGACTGTGAGTGGAACGTGAAGATATTCTCTTATATAATTGTGAGTAATTAAAAAGAAAATTGCTGTTCCAAATGCGGCCAATGCAACTTTAAGCTGTTTCTTATCTTCTATTGCTTTGGCTGGATCCATTTCTTCAAATTCTTTCTTCGGTATCTTTTCAGATGAAGTAATTGATTTCCGGCTTACCAAATAACAATATAGTAAAGTAACCGCTCCAGCCAGTATGGAAATGGGAGCATTATGAATTACGAAATCATTAAAATAATAACCAAGTTTTAAACCCAGAATTACGTTAGGTGGATCACCAACCATAGTTGCAGATCCTCCAATATTGGCCAGAATTACCTCTGTGATTATTAAAGGAGTTGCATTCATTTTCAGTATTTTGCATAGTTCATAGGTTAGAGTAGCAAAAAATAGCATTACAGTAACACTATCCATAAAAGCTGAAAGTATAGCTGTCATTATGGGGAAAAAAATGAATATCTTCCCAGGGGAATATTTCAACCATCTTGCAATTATAAGAGCTATAAAAGTAAAAAAACCTGCATCTGCTAAAGCTGCAACTATAATAAACATACCAAACAGTAGCCCTATAGTTTCCCAGCTGATAAATCCTATAGCCTCATTTATATCAAAAATATTAAATAAAACCAGTAGCAAAGCGCCCATGAATGCAACTACAGCCCTGTTTACTTTCTCTGTTGCAATACCTGCATATGTTAGTATAAAAATTGCTATTGCGATTAAAGCTGAATTCAATTTTTTTCCCGCATATTCTTACTTTTAAATAAAAATTAGTAAAATCCTACCACCTAAAATTTAAAAAAACAAATATTATCAGAAAGCATTGTAAAATACTATTAGTTTCCTTTTGAGATAGAATTTTTTAGATTGCTCTGGATTATTCCATTTTTAGTGTGCTTTTTAGCTATTTATACTTCAATTATCAGAATACGGTCTCTCTGATTATGATCCTTCTCTACTATTATTGCCTTCGGACTGATGATATCTTCTGACATTTCTTTTAATGGGATACTTACTTTAGGATCAATTTCAAATAAAATATAGCATAAGTCAGAGGACAGGTAGGACTTGATTTTGGAAAGAATTTTTTCATATACTTCCAGTCCGGTCTTACCAGCCAGAAGAGCAGATTTTGGTTCATACTCTTTTACTTCCCGGGGTAGATTATTGTAATCTTCTTCAGAAATATAAGGAGGATTTGAAATTATAAGGTTAATTTTTTTTTCGTACTGTTTAAAAAAATCAGAATCCTTCTCCGGTACCAGGTCACATTCGATAAATTTTATGTTCTCAAATTTGCTGCTACCAAGAATACTTTTAGCATTTTTTTCTGCTATCTCCAGTACATCAGTATTGTTTTCAGTTGCTATTATCTGCCAGGAGGAGTCAGATATTTTTAATTCATTGCCAATCTCATAAGCAATGCTTATGGCAATAGCGCCACTTCCAGTGCCAATCTCTAAAATATTGATTTTCCCCATTCCCAGATTACTTTTTAAAAGTTGAAATGCCCTCTCCACTATAAGTTCGGTTTCAGGCCTGGGTATAAGTACACCACTGTCTACATATAATTTTATTTTTCTAAAATATGCTTCTTTTAAAATATATTGGATAGGAACATGTTGGAGTCTTTTAAGGATATATTTCTTGTATATTCCCAGTTCTTGCTGGTTTAAGATGCGGTTATAATTTAAATATAAGTTGATTCTGTTTAGATTAAGGGCTGAACTAAGCAATAATTCTGCAGATAACCTGGGCTGTGGAATATTTTTGTTTTTAAAATAATTTATAGCCCAGTCTAAAATACTTTTTACATTCCAGGTTTGCAAATAAACTAAGCCCCTATCTTTTCTATTTTCTTTTCATTATCCGCACTTTTTAATGGATCTATTAACCGGTCGAGATCACCTTCCAGGATTTCATCAAGTTTGTATAAAGTTAAATTTATCCTGTGGTCAGTCACTCTGCCCTGCGGATAATTATAGGTTCTTATTCTTTCGCTTCTGTCCCCTGTCCCGATCTGCATTCTTCTTTTTTCTGTTTGCTCGCTCATCTGCTTCTCTTCCTCTGCTTCTTTAAGCCTGGCTCTTAGAATTTTTAAAGCCCTTTCTTTGTTCCGCAGCTGTGATTTTTCATCCTGACAGGTTACTACCATACCGGTAGGAACATAGGTTACCCTTACTGCTGAATCTGTAGTATTTACAGACTGCCCTCCTGGTCCACTTGAGCGGAAAACATCTATTCTTAAATCAGATGGGTCTATTTCAACATCAACTTCCTCAGCTTCAGGAAGTACAGCGACTGTGGCAGTAGAGGTATGGATTCTTCCCTGGGATTCAGTAGTGGGAACCCTCTGAACCCTGTGTACTCCGGATTCATACTTCATCGTTCCGTAGGCTCCCTCTCCACCAATCTCAAATATGATTTCTTTAAATCCACCGATACCCAGACTGCTGGAGCTGAGCACAGAATATTTCCATTTCCTGCTTTCTGCATATCTGGTATATAATCTATAAAGAACCTCTGCGAACAACGCTGCCTCGTCTCCACCGGCACCGGCTCTTATTTCAACTATAACATTTTTCTTATCATTAGGATCTTTTGGAGTTAGAAGCAACTTTATTCTTTTCTCAAGCTTTTGCTTTTTGTCATTATTTTCCTTAAGTTCGTCCTTAAGGAAACTTTTCATTTCCTCTTCCTTTTCTATCTCGAGCATCTCTTCTACCTCTTTAACGGAAGAAAGAATTCCCCTGTATTTTCTGGCAATAGTTACAATCTCTTCAATTTCAGCTATTCTCTTACCGTATTCCTTTAATTTTTCAGGATTGGAAGAAACATCCGGACTTGAGAGTTTTTCTGCTAGTTTTATATAATTATCTTCATATAATTTTAATTTATCCAATAATGCTGTCATATTTAACCTGCCTTCAGCGCTTTCTCTGCTTCAATAACCTTTTTAAAAGAACTTATAGCTACCTCTATCTGGTCATTATCGGGTTCTTTTGTGGTAATCTTTTGGAGTAAAAGACCCGGGTAAAAAAGTATATTTACCACTTTATATTTGCTGAACTTACCCGCAAGCCTTATAAGCTCGTATGAAATACCTGCAATTACCGGTATTAGAAGTATCCTCGAGGTAATCCGCCAAATCATCGGTTGCTTTCCCAGAAAGGCAAAAATCAATATAGCTACTATCATCACAATAAGCAAAAAGCTTGTCCCACATCTTACATGCATTGTACTATATTTCCTGACATTTTCAGGTTTTAGTTCTTCATCATTTTCATAAGCCTGAATAGTTTTATGCTCTGCCCCATGATATTGGAAAACTCTCTTTATATCTTTAATCTGCGAGACTAATAAAATGTATGCAAAAAAAAATCCAATTCTAATCAATCCTTCAAGAAGATTATAAACTATAGCATTCGGGAAAAATTCAGAAAAACTTCTGCCAATAATTGTGGGGAGTATAAAAAAAACACCTACCGCAAATACCACCGCGATTATTACAGATATTGTCATTTCCCTTTTGGAGAATTTTATCTCTTCTTCCGTGGCTTCATTGATAGAATAGCTTAAAGCTTTAAAACCTAATGTCATACTTTCAATAAGTGCTATTATTCCCCGTATAAACATAAAGCCCAATACTTTATTTTTATTGGTTAAGGAAACATCATTAAAAAGTTTTGTATATATGGTCCTATCAGGCTTTCTTACCGCCAGAGCCCAGAAGTGCTTGCTGCGCATCATAACACCTTCAATAACTGCCTGACCCCCCACCTGATACCTTTCATCAACCTCAGGCATTAAAATCACTCGCTTTAGGAGGATTTTCGCACTTAAATTTGCCTTCCGGACAGGGGCCTCTCAGACAATTTGGACCAGCTTCTTCAAAAACTACCGGAGCAACCTTCCTGACCAGTTTCAGCATCTCTTTTGCCAGTTCCCTGATCTCCCATTGCGCCCTGTTGCAGCATCTTACTGTAAAAAAATGCAAAAGCTCCCTGCCATTCATAGTTACAATTATTTTTGTTTCTGATGCGTTGGGTAAAATATACCTTGCGTCTTCAGCTTCAACCCCGCTATCCAGCAACTCTTTATAGAGGTTGTGTATATTTGAAATCAAACTATCAAACTTTTTTTTAGAATCTTTATCCTTTTCTATAGAAGGTGGGGTAATATATTCAAAATTATCTTTAAATTTCACATACCTTTGAGACTGCTGATTATATGAAGCAATTCTGTGCCTTACCAGTTGGTGGGTTAAAGCTCTTGATACACCTTCTATAGCAAATGTAAAATTTATATGTTCTGTAGTACTATGATGACCACTTTTTATTACAAATCTGACTAATTTTTCGACATCTTCGTCACCAAGTTCATCCATAAGTTCATCAACGCCAACAGGTGAGTAACACAGCCTGGCAGCTACTGCTACCATTTTTTCTGGCTCCCGGGTGTATTTAATTAAATTTACTTTCATTTAATTGCCCTTCTTTATTTTTTGGATTTTACAAGTCTCTTTTTAAATCTTTCCACCCTTCCGCCAGAGTCAACAAGCTTTTGCCTGCCAGTATAAAAGGGATGACAATTTGAGCATATCTCAACTTTTATCTCTTTTTTCGTTGATCTGGTTTTAAAAGTATTGCCGCAAGAACATGTAATCGTGCAATCAAAATATTCCGGATGTATTCCTTTTTTCATATTATTATATCCTTACTTCTTTACTAATATTTACTTATTATTATGCATCTTAATTATTTCAAATCCTAAATACTAACATAAATATTACCAGCCGTAAATATAATCAGGCAAAAATAGCTAAAGAATAAAGAGTTAAAAAAATATTATAAAAATCTATATGTAATGTGTAATTAGATTTTTATTGATTTAGAAATGTTATATGCTATAAATTTTTTTCTTTATCAAAACTGGCTTTTATGGCTCTAAGAAAATCATCATTGGACTTTGTATTCCTAATGTAGTCTATTAACTGCTCCAATGCTACTTCAGGCTCTTTTTCATAGATTAATCTTCGGAGTTTCCATACCGTAGCTGCTTCTTCTTTTTCCATAAGTAATTCTTCTTTTCTGGTCCCGGATCTGGTTATATCAATTGCAGGAAAAATTCTCTTATCTGCCAGATGTCTTTCAAGGTTAATTTCCATATTACCGGTACCCTTAAATTCCTCAAATATAACATCGTCCATTCTGCTTCCGGTTTCAATTAATGCAGTAGCAAGTATGGTAAGACTTCCGCCACCTTCAATATTTCTGGCTGCGCCAAAGAACCGTTTTGGCGGGAATAGTGCAGAAGAATCCACTCCACCGGATAAAACTCTTCCACTGGCAGGGATTGACAGATTATATGCTCTGGCAAGACGGGTTATACTGTCCAGAAGTATCAGAACATCTTTACCATGTTCAACCAGTCTTTTTGCTCGCTGAAGCACTAGCTCGGCAACCTGGATATGATTATCTGATGGTTGGTCGAATGTTGAGCTTATAACTTCTCCTTTTACGGATCTATCCATATCGGTTACTTCTTCAGGCCTTTCATCAATCAATAAAACTATAATATATATTTCAGGATTATTAGTAGAAATACTATTTGCGAGATCTTTTAGTATAGTTGTTTTACCCGCTTTTGGGGGAGATACAATAAGACCTCTTTGACCCTTTCCTATGGGAGCAATCAAGTCTATTATTCTTGGAGTAATATTATCTGACTGGTTTGTCTCTAATTTTAACCGCTCCATAGGATATACAGGAGTTAATTTTTCAAATGGTATCCTGCTGCGTATAAATTCCGGATCTTCTCCATTTACTTTTTCTATTCTAAGCAGTGCACTGTACTTTTCACTTTCTTTTGGCGGCCGCACCTGACCATATACTTCATCTCCCTGCCTTAAGCGAAACCTTCTTATCTGAGATTGAGAAACATATATATCATGCGAACCAGGCAAGTATCCAGACGTCCTCAGGAAACCATAGCCATCAGCTAATATATCAAGTATCCCTTTCATTCTTTCCTTATATAACTCAAATTCTGGCTTTTTTGCGGCTTCCATTTTTTTCTTTTCTTTTTCTTCTGTTACTCCTGCTTCCGCAATAGTTTCTTTTTCGGCTTCCTCTTTTTCTTTCTCTGTAACTTCAACATCTTCTTCAGATATAGTTCTGTCTTTCAATAAAGATTCCATACCATTATTAGATACTTCTTCCAATATCTTTTCTACCAGTTCATCTTTCTTTAACTTAGAAATTCCCTGAATATTTAATTGCCTGGCAATAACTCTCAGGTCAGCTAAAACTTTCCCATCGAGAAATCCCCTACTTAATTCTTTCAACTCAGTCATTAATAGATACTCCTTTCATACTTGAGACCTTTTTATTCAAATTTTCACCTCTTATGATAATTTCTTTTTATGGTCTATTTAAAACTCCTAAATGGTTCAAATAACAATGGATTATGTTTAAAAATTGTTATTTTAAAGTTTCTGGAATTAATTGTTAATCTCTTATAACTTTTAAATATATTTTAAAAAGGATTTTAATTATTCGCTTGGGCCAATAGACTGCTTTAAAAAAATATATATACTTATAAACCAGTATTTTTAGAAATTTAAGACATGATTATTTTGAAGAAACCCCTATTACAAATGTAATTATTAATACAAAATGAAATTTTCTTATATAATATATAGACTAATTAAAAAAAAATCAAGTAGAAATTTTTCGTTATGAAATTTTTAGTATTCAAGTCAGTTCAATGGTTCTAACCAAAATTATTATTTTTAAAAAAGATTTTTTTAAAGAAGGGGAGGGATTTTAAAATTAAAATCCCTCCAAAAATAGAATGCGGGCTTCACTAAACTTTTGGCAGCTTACTTAAAGCTTCATCTATCTTTTCTTTAGGATACTCATAATCTTTTAGTTTACCTGAAAGATATTCATCATAAGCAGCCATATCAACATGTCCATGTCCACTATGAGCTATAAGAATGGTTTTTGCTTCTCCCGACTCCTTACACTTTAAAGCTTCATCAATTGCTACCTTGATACAATGATTTGTCTCCGGAGCACTGATAATACCCTCAGCTCGAGCAAAGGTTACTCCTGCCTTAAAAGTAGCAATCTGATGTTCAGCTCTCGCTTCAACAAGACCGAGCTCACTAAGGTGGCAGATAATAGGCGCCATTCCATGATAACGAAGGCCGCCGGCATGAATCGGGGCAGGGATAAAATCATGTCCCAGGGTATACATCTTAATAATTGGTGCAAGTTTTGCCGTATCACCATAATCATAGGCATAAGGTCCCCTGGTCATGGTGGGAGCTGCTGTTGGTTCCACATTGATTATTCGTAAATCTGGTTTTGTACCGTCTATTTTATCCTTTATAAAAGGCAGAAAAAGGCCTGCAAAGTTTGATCCGCCGCCAACACAGCCTACAATAATATCCGGGTAAGCATCTGCCTTCTCCATTAACTTCTTTGCCTCCAATCCATTTACCGTTTGATGCAGAAGAACATGATTGAGTACACTGCCAAGAGAATAATGGGTATCATCACGGGACATAGCATCTTCTACAGCTTCACTAATAGCCAATCCCAGACTGCCAGGACAGTTGGGGTCTTTAGCCAACATATCTCGTCCCACCTTGGTATCTTTACTGGGGCTGGGCACACACTCAGCTCCCCAGGTTTCCATCATTACTCGACGATAGGGCTTCTGCTTGTAACTAATAGCTACCATATAGACTTTAATTTTAACACCAAAACATGCACCTCCAAAGGATAAGGCACTTCCCCATTGGCCAGCTCCAGTCTCGGTAGTCATACGATTGATACCTTCTTTCTTATTATAGTAAGCCTGAGCTACAGCAGTATTAGGTTTGTGACTTCCAGGAGGACTTGACCCCTCATATTTGTAGAAAATCTTAGCTGGTGTATCCAGAGCCTTCTCTAATCTGTGTGCCCGAAACAAGGTAGTAGGCCTCCATATCCTGTAGATATCT
>VGAU01000063.1 GCA_016870675.1 Actinomycetota bacterium
TATCCCTGTAATGTTCCTCTAATTTCTTTCTTATATCGATTAGCTGTTTGTAGATTTCAGGCATTTCTTCTTTCAAATCAGAAATATGCTTTGGGGTTCTTATTCCCGCAACAACATCTTCACCCTGAGCATTCATCAGATACTCGCCATAAAACTTATCTTCGCCCGTTGCTGGATTTCTTGTGAAAGCTACGCCTGTTCCTGAATCCTGGCCCATATTCCCGAAAACCATAGCCTGCACATTTGCTGCGGTACCAATATTGTGGGGAATATCATGAAGATTCCTGTAAGATATGGCTCTTTTGTTATTCCATGAACCAAATACTGCATCAATTGACATTTTTAGCTGTTCCCTTGGATCCTGAGGAAAGCTTTTTCCTTTAGCCTCTTTGATTATTTTTTTATAATCTTCTACAAGTTCCTTCAGGTCTTCTGCAGTTAGTTCAGTGTCAAACTTTACATTTTTCTTATCTTTTTTTGATTGAAGCGCTTCCTCAAACTTATTATGTTCTACATCCATTACCACATTGCCAAACATCTGAACAAATCTTCTATAAGAATCCCAGCCAAATCTTTCATTTTTTGTCTTTTTTATTAATGCTATTATGGTTTTGTCATTTAAACCCAGGTTTAGTACAGTGTCCATCATACCGGGCATAGAAATAGCTGCTCCAGATCTAACAGAAACCAGGAGTGGATTTTTCTCATCTCCAAAACCCATTCTCATTTTTTCTTCTAATTTTTTTAAATTTTCCTCAATTTGATCTTCCAGACCTTCAGGGTATCTTTTACCCAGGTCATAAAATAGGTTACAAACTTCTGTAGTTATGGTAAAACCATAGGGTACAGGTAAACCCATATTGGTCATCTCTGAGAGATCCGCACCCTTTCCTCCCAGAAGTTTTTTCATCTCTCTTTTACCTTCACCGAAAAAATATACATATTTTTTTAAAGCCATTTTCTACTAATTCCTCCCTCCTATTAAATTACTAATTCTATTTTGTATTTGTAAAAAATTAAATCGAATTATGATACCAAAAAAATTAAAAAAAAATAAGAGCAAAATGTTTTAAAAAGGTTTCTATATCCTACTATTACCCCTCTATGGTCAATCTTGAAAAATCTGCCAGCAGTAAGTAAAGGTCAACTGCTTTTTTAATTAAATTAATCCTATTGGATCTTACTTTTTTGTCTTTGTCCATAACCAGAACTTTATCAAAAAACAAATCCACAATTTCTCCAAATCCATAAAGTTCAGCAAGAACTGCAGAGTAATCTTTTTTGCACATAAGGTCCTTTATTGCTTTTTCCTTACTATTAAGAGACAAAAATAATCTTTTTTCATATTCTTCCTCCAGGAGTTCCACATCAACTTCCCCAAATTCTTTTTTATCTATTATATTTTTACATCTAATCATAGGATATGAAATCTTTTTTATATCTTCACTTTCGATAAATTCTTCTATGGCCTTATATCTTAAATCGATATCTAAAATAGAGCAGCATCCTGACCCTAGAATTGATTCTAAAATATCCAATCTCTTATCTTTTTTCTCCAGCAAGAACCTGTATCTTGCAATAATAAAATCTTTAACCCCGGTACTAATCTTCAAATCACTTATACCCCTAAAATCAAAAGATTTTTGGTAGAGGTTCTGATTGTAACTTATTAAACCGGTCAGATCAAAATCATATTTTCCTTTAAGTATTGAAAGTACAATACCAGAAGCTTTTCTCCTTAATGCAAAAGGATCTTCAGAACCGGAAGGTATCTTTCCCACCAGAAACATCCCGGTTATAGTATCAATTTTATCAGCAATAGATAATATCAGGCCTACATCCGCAGTCGGAAGAATATCAGCGGCAAACCTGGGAAGGTAGTGTTCATAAATTGCATCCGACACCTCGCTCTTTTCGCCCTTCTCTCTGGCATACTGACGGCCAACTACCCCCTGAAGCGCTGGAAATTCCACTACCATATTGGTAACCAGGTCACATTTGCAAAGCGTACTTGCTTTAGCTAAATTAGTAGAGATATCATCTTTTTCGTGAAGCCTGCTACCCCCCAATAACCCGGCAATATAGGCGCTGACCTTTTTAAGCCTTAAAGCTTTATCATGCATGCTGCCAAGATTTGAAAAGAAAATCACTCCCTTTAGTTTATCAGCCCAGTAGCTGAAATTGTGTCTCCTGTCCTCTTCATAAAAAAATGCGGCATCGCTCAACCTGGCTTTTAGTACTCTTTCATTACCCTTCTTTATTCCACCATTATCTTTTATTCCATTCTGTATAATCAAAAATTTGGTGCTGACATTACCCGATTTATCTAAAACTGCAAAATATTTCTGGTGGTACTGTATTGCTTCTACAAGTAAGTCTTTTGGAATGTATAGAAACTCTTCAGGGAAGTTACCTATAACAACATTTGGTATCTCGACCATATTCACCACATCATTTAGTAAGTTTTCATCTAAAACAACTTTATAATTACCTTTCCATACTTTTTCTTCCAGTTGATTGATCTGATTCAATATTAATTCTTTTCTTTTCCCAGCATCAGCTATTACTTTTCCCTTATCCTGGAGTAGTTTAAAATAGCTGTCGGCATCCTTTATATTAATAGGTCCGGGACTTAGTGTGCGGTGTCCAAAAGTAATATTTGCAGAATTTAAATTTGCAATGCTAAATTTTATTACCTCATTATCATACAAAGCAAGAATCCATCTTACAGGACGAGCAAATTTAACATCATAGTCTGCCCAGGTCATCTGCTTGCTGAAGGTAAGAGAGAGTATAGAGTCCTTTAGTATATCCGGGAGGACATCTACAGCTTTTTTTCCTTCTTCTATAATCCTTTTCCCCAGATATACACCTTTGTCCTCGATTTCGATTTCCTCCAGATCAGAAACTTCCAGATCCAAACTCCTGGCAAATCCTTCTGCAGCCCTGGTAGGATTGCCATTCTTATCAAATGCAACCTTCAGGGTAGGGCCAGAAATTGTCCTCTCTTTAGAATTTTGAAGCTCACTTAATCCTTTTACTACAGCAACCAGCCTTCTTGGCGAACTGTAAGTTTGAATACCAGAAAATTTTAATCTATTTTCAGCCAGTTTATTTTCAAGAATCTCCTTAAGCCCGCTAACTCCTTCTCCAGCACATAAAGGAGGAAGTTCTTCAGTTCCAATCTCAAAAACTAAATTTTTTCTCATAATTATTTTCTATTCCTTTTTAAGTAGCGGGTATCCCATTTCCTCCCTCTGCTTAAGATAGGCAGAACATAAAATTTTGGCAAGATTTCTAACTCTGGCAATATAAGAAGTCCTCTCTGCTACACTTATTGCCTCTCTTGCATCCAGCAAATTAAAA
Organism: Actinomycetota bacterium; assembly: GCA_016870675.1. Taxonomy (GTDB): domain Bacteria; phylum Actinomycetota; class Humimicrobiia; order Humimicrobiales; family Humimicrobiaceae; genus Hydromicrobium. The sequence goes on from VGAU01000063.1 coordinate 3,367, forward strand.
ATATGTGAACATTTAATTACATATTCGCATCCTACAAAGATAAGTCCCTTGTCTATAACCTTCTTGAATTCCTTTTCATATTTCTTAAACAAATCCAGAAGCATACTTACACTGGCTAATTCAAAATTATAAACCGACCACTGCTTTTCAGATTCAAGATGCAAATCCCCATAGGTGATCTCGTTAGACCATTTTAGATCCCAGAAACTATCCTTGTCCTGCAAATACATAGCAATCCGCTCCAGACCGTAGGTTATTTCTGCTGAGACAGGCTTCAGTATAAAACCACCCATCTGCTGGAAGTAAGTAAATTGGGTTATTTCCATTCCATCAGCCCATACTTCCCAGCCCAGGCCTACTGCACCTATAGTTGGAGATTGCCAGTCATCCTCAACAAACCTTATATCATGCAATTTTAAATTAATACCCAAACTCTCAAGAGAACCGAGGTAAAGTTCTATTACATCATCAGGAGATGGTTTTAACAGTACCTGAAACTGATAATAAAACTGGGTTCTGAAAGGATTTTCACCATATCTACCATCTGTTGGTCTCCTGCTGGGCTCAACATAGGCAACATTCCATGGTTCAGGGCCCAAACACCGCAGGAAAGTATCCGGGTTGAATGTTCCCGCACCCTTTTCCAGGTCCATCGGCTGCTTTATAAGACAGCCATTATCTGACCAGTACTTTTGCAGGTTAAAAATAATATCCTGAAAATTCATAGTTTCTTATTTTAATAACATTAGTTTTAATAGTCAATTAAACTGGGGTCACTTACAGTCCTATTTTTTTAAAATATTTAAAACTTTCCACATTACATTCAGTGTGGTAAATAATATAGTCTTCTATCAGTTTATACACCCTTTTAAGTGTTGGAAGACCTACCTCTAAATCTCTAAAATCTTCAAGTTTGAGATTAAATAAATCATATAAAAACCTGTAATCTGATGCGCCCAGGACTTCTATACCTCCTGAAGAATCTGCGCATTTCCTGCAAAGAACTCCTCCATATTTAACTGAAAAATAAATTTTATCTTTATGGAGAGAGTATAAATTTTTTAATTTTTGATTGCACTTGCTGCAGTTTCCAAGCAAAGGTACATAGCCTGTAATTCTTAAAAACTTAATTCCGAAAAAACACATGGTCTTCTTTAGAGAGACAACATCTTCCGGATCCAGATTGTTGATCTCATTAAAACAGGCATAAATTAATTTAAATAAAAGTGGGGAGTAGTCTCCGCCGGATACCTGTGTTTTTAAGATAATTTTGCTTATGATTTCACAGAAGACAAATTTGTAAAAATCTGAAGCAATATTTTTAAAACTTTTTATTATTTCTACCTGATTTATAATATCCAGATTCCTGCCTGTTGAAAGCTCCAGATCAACAAGATTAAAAAGCTCAAGCCTTCCCCCAAATTTACTGTGAATTTTTCTGGCGCTTTTAGCTACTGCATTTATTATATCTCCATCCTGGGAGTACATTTTAACTATTTTATCTGATTCTCCCAGTTTATATGATTTTAAAATAATAGCCTTAGCTTTATAAGATGACATTTTTTATTTATCAAAAATAGCACTGTACTCTTTGATTATGTTTATTCCACTGCTGGTCCCCAGTCTTGTTGCGCCGGCATCTATAAGCGCCTGCGCATCTTTAAATGTTCTTATTCCGCCTGATGCTTTAACTCCTATATTCCTGGTAACAATTTCTCTTATCAGCCTGACATCATCAAGTTCCACACCTTTTACACCAAACCCAGTAGATGTCTTTACAAAATCTGCGCCAGATCTCTCAATAATTGCGCACACTTTTTTAATTTCATCCCTGGTTAAAATTGCGGTCTCTATTATGACCTTGATATTAATATGCCTGTTATATTCTGCTATTTGTTCACGCCTTATCACATTAACAACTATTTTGATTTCTCTTTCGACATACTCATAATTACCGCTTTTCACAGCTCCTAAATTTATTACCATATCCAGCTCGTCTGCACCTTTATTTACATTATTCCTTGCTTCAAAGACCTTTGTTTCTATAGTATTTGCCCCCAGCGGATAGCCTACTACAGAGCAAACTTTTACATCGGTGTCGGCCAATATTTTTTTTGCCTGCGCTATATAAGTAGGATTAATACACACTGCTGCAAAATGATTTTTTTTAGCATTAATACATAACTGTTCTATGTCCTTTGAAGTTGCAATAGGATTAAGTAATGTCTGATCAATAGTCTTTGCTAATTGCTCTTTAGTTAACGTTTTTACCACTCACCTTTATCTATCTATAACTAATAATATTTTTATAATCAATAGCCAAAAAACCAGATTTAAAACTGTTTTTATTCATTATAGCTTTAATCTCATTAAATTCCGGTCTACTCCTCTACCATATTCATTTTTCCTCAAGATAATTTTTTTAAAACCAAAATCCTTATAAAGTTGGTTAGCAGCCTTATTGCCAGGATCAACAGTTAATTCTATTTCCTTAAAATCATCGTTTTTTAAAATATCAATTACTTTTCCCAGAAGCATCCTGCCAATGCCCTTTTTTCTGTATTCTTTGTCAATATAAAAAGAGTGAATAAAAGCTGTATTTTCATCTTTCCAGCTTCTTATAAGTTCGCATACTCCAATAATATCAGAGCTGTCCCTACTTTTTTGAGCTACAATAAATTTCCCATACCTTATTATTACCGGTATTACCCATTGGTTTATTGAAGCTTTGCTTCCTAGATTCTTTTTTTCTAATTTTCCAATCCTGCTTACCAATTTCCAGTCAAAATCCTTTATCTCTTGAATAAATATACAATTCATACTAGAAACTAATATTTATTTTAAAATTTAAAAAAAAGACATATCTAGTATCAATTTTACAGTATTTGTCAATAGCAGCAGCCGTAGTTTTAAGTGGTTTTGAGTTGAATAATTTATGATGAAAAAACTGTAGTTTAAATTACGATGAAAAAAATTAGAGTTTAAAAGTTCTTCTTACGTCAGATACCAAACTATTCTGGATATTTTCCATATCTATTCTATTTTCTTCTTCCTTGTGGTCATAATTATATATATGCAGTATGCCGTGTGTTATCAGCAAAATTATCTCCAGATTCAGATTCCAGTTTTCATCCTGTTTTAAAATATTGGACTGCGCAACTTCAGGACAAATAATTATTTCTCCTACAGTATAAGTGCTTGCAGTGCTTGCCCCCTGGCTTACCTTATCTTTATCAGAAATATATGAAAAAGACAGCACATCAGTTTCCCTATCTATTCTCCTGTATTTTTTATTTAATTTCCTTATTTCTTTCCCATCTGAAAAAACAATATTTAATTCACTTTTTAAATCCTTATCAAACTTATCTGAAATATATGCTGCAACCTCTCTTATCAAATCCAGATCCAATTTTATTTTACTTTGATCGTTAATCAGTGTAACTTTCATTTTGTCTCCACTTTTTCCTCTAAATCCGCTTTTGTTTTTGAATTGGATTCTGTATATGAAAGCCGGGAATGATAAATAGACATAAGTCCATCAATTAAAGTTTCTTTAACTGTATTTATTTCCTTAACGGTCATATCAGTTTCATTCAGCTGGCCATCTTTCAATCTATCTTCAAATATGTCATTTATCATTTTTTCAATTTTTTTAGGAGTCATCTTATCAATAGATCTTACTGCAGCTTCTGTTGAATCTGCCAGCATAAGAATTGCTGCCTCTTTGCTCTGTGGTTTTCTTGCCGGATAACGGAAGTGCTCTTTTAGACCATTTGAGCTGCCGTTAGTAATTAATTCTCTGTCTTTCTGTTTCTCATAAAAATAGGTTATTATCGAACTCCCATGATGCTGGGAGATAATATTTAAAACTTTTCTGGGGATTTTATTTTTTACTGCCATTTCCAGACCATCTTTTATATGACTTGATATTATATGCCTGCTCATAGAAGGATTTAAGCGGTCATGAATATTTTCAATATCCCTTTGGTTCTCATAAAAATATTCAGGCCTTTTCATTTTTCCAAGATCGTGGTAAAGCGCCGCTACCTTAACCAACAGTGAATCAGCACCTATGGATTTTGCTGCGCTTTCTGCGAGATGCCCAACAAGAATGCTGTGATTATAAGTACCTGGCGCCGATATAAGCAGCTGCTTAAGCAATGGCTGATCGGTATTGGAAAGCTCCAGCAGTCCCATTGCGGTTACAATATTAAAAGTAGATTCAATAAATGGCAGAAAACCTATAGCAATAATAGCACAAATAATACCATTGACCACTCCAAGTACAGTATACAGAGCAATTGTCTTTATTTCCCCACCGATAAGATTAATGGTTAAAAATAAAAAAGCAAGAACAAGCGAACTTATAAATCCAGCCCTCATTACGCCAGATCTCTGAGAAACTTTTGATACCATATATGTAGAAAAAATACCTCCCAGTATATAGACAATGGCTATACTGAAATCAAAATCAGTTGCAATACCTGCAAATATTCCCAGACAGACAGTCAACATCATTGCCATACGTTCATTAATGGATTTCAAATCCGGCTTCGGCAAAGCCTATTTCTCTATAGGTCTTAACAGCTTCAAGCCAGTTATAATTTTTGCTTTCCGGATAAGAAACCCTGACTGAGAACTTCATAATTATTTTTCATTCAAATCCTTCATTAGCTCATCAACGCTGTCAAAAGTACAGCTCATATTCCTGTTATTGTTTACATCCTCTATTGCAGCAATTGTTTCAGGATTTGGTTTTGGCAACTGCATTTGAAAAGGAAGTCCGCCCTTACATTTTATTTTATCTAAAAGAAGGTGCAAATTTTTTATAAACTTCATTTATCCGTTTCTTTTAACATTTCTTTCACTTTAATTTGATAATATAGCCAGATAGTATCAATATTATTAATCTAAATCCGATTCATGGATCCTGATTGTTTCCATTTCTACAACCCATAATCTTTTTTTCATCGGAGTCTTCCCAAGAGCGTTAAAAAACTGATTTATTAATTGTCCCAATAAAACAATGCTGGGATTTATTGGCAATCTTATAACAGCCATTCCGTCACATAAATATGATGAAAATCTTGTTATATCAGCAAAATCCAGGTCAAGAGTTACCTGGCAATTTCAACATAACG
>VGAU01000064.1 GCA_016870675.1 Actinomycetota bacterium
TGTTAGGCTATATCCTCTTTTGGACACTATTGTTCCTACACCATCCACTAAACTATTAAAAGCAGGGTTTTTTATACTTGGTATTAATAAAGCAATTGATTTAGTCCTCTTCGTACTTAGCGCGCTTGCAATTTTCGAAGGTTTATAATTGTACTTATTACATACATTTATAATTTTTTCTCTTGTTACTTCTCCAACTACCGAGCTGTTATTAAAAAATCTTGATATTGTAGCAATTGAAACCCCCGCTTCTTTTGCTATAAAATAAATATCTATTTTCTTTTTCATCTTTTCAAAATACTGCTTTGGTATATTATTGTAACCCCTTACTGTAAGTGTTTACATTATATCAATAAAAAAATTAAAGTCAAGTAGTTTTCGTTTAGATTTTTATAGGCAACAGGTAGTACGATATCCCCAAAAATTTCCTGGAATTTAACTACAATGATAAAAAAACAATTAAGAAATAGCAAAAAATTACTGATAAGTTGAAATTTGAGTTTTGTCTTAAAAATACATGTCTGTTTGGGCAACTTTTTATCTTTAATTCTATTCAGCAGTAGTTCTATTGAAGTTTTACCTATTCTGTATCTTTCTAACTCCATAATAGTCAGTGCAGGTGAAACTATTTCAGTCAACGCTATATTATCCAATCCAATAATAGATATATCATCAGTAATCCTAATACCACTAGTCTTAAAAACAAATATATATTCTGACTATCATACTGGCAGATTGTAGACCATGGATATGAGGGAATCTTAAGCTAAAACAACTGATATTTTTATAATTGTCCAGTTTTGTTATCCTTTTTCTGCCCATAATAAGCGCCTCTTCCGTGTTTTCTTAAGTAGTGCTTATCAAGCAGGCTCTTTTTTATATTATCAATGTTTGGGTCAATTAATATTGAATAAAGTGCATTTTCTGCAATCTCTTCTAAGGCAATGCTGACCTCTACAGCCTCTATTGCATTCTCTCCCCAGCTAAACGGCCCATGGCATGCTACCAGCACTGCTTTCATATAATGGTAATCTTTAGATTTAAATGTATCCACAATTAGCTTTCCGGTTTCTAGCTCATAATCTTTTAATATGCAACTGTCGTTTATAACCCTGGTGCATGGTACCTCTCCGTAGAAATAATCAGCGTGGGTGGTACCAAGGCATGGTATTGCTTTTTTAGCCTGGGCCCAGGCTGTAGCATAAGTTGAGTGTGTGTGGGCTACTCCTCCAATATTAGAAAAGGCTCTGTAAAGCTCCAGGTGAGTTTTAGTATCCGAGGAAGGATTTAGTTTTCCTTCTACTTTATTTCCCTCAAGATCTACTAATACTATATCTTCAGGAGTCAGCTTTTTATATGATACTCCACTGGGTTTAATAGCAACCAGGGAATTGCCCCTATCAATCCCAGACACATTCCCAAAGGTAGAGATAACCAAACCGCTTTGGTAAAGCCTTATATTTGCCTTATATACCTCTTCTTTTAGTTCTGAAAGACTCACTTTCTTAATTCATCCTCCAGTATATTTCCTAACTTTTTATACTTGGCATACAGAGTATTATAAATAAAGGCTTTTTTCTTATCCGGATAATAAGTAGTCTCAAATCCCGATCCCATATTTTTCTGGGCTTCCTCTACTGATTTATATATGCCGGTTACCACTGCTCCAAACATAGCAGCTCCTAAAGCTACTGCCTGCTCTGACTTTGCCACCTTTACTGGCATATCTAGCACATCAGATAGTATCTGCATTACTAACGATGATTTTTTAGGTATTCCTCCAATAGCCACTACCTGGTTTATGGCAATATTTTCCTGGTTAAATCTTTCTATTATGGCTTTTGCTCCAAAAGCAGTTGCCTCAACCAGTGCTCTGAATAATTTAGGAGCATCAGTTCCCAGAGTCACACCTAAAATTGCTCCCTTAAGCTTCTGATCTGCATAGGGTGTTCTTCTTCCGTTTAGCCAGTCCAGGACAACTAAACTACTTTCTCCGGGATTTATCCTGGAGGCTGCTTCAGTAAGTCTGGGAATAATCAAATCAACTGCTTTATCTATTTCTTTTTTACTTATAGCACTGGAAAGTAAATTCTCCAGAGGCCAGGAAAGCAAATCCCGAAACCAGGCATAAACATCTCCATAGGCAGATTGGCCTGCCTCCAGACCTATCATACCCGGTATCACGGAACCATCAACCTGTCCACATATTCCAGCCACCAGTTTTTCTCCAATTTCATTTTTAGGGCTTACTGCAATATCACAGCAGGAAGTACCGATTATTTTTACAAAAGTCCCGGGGCTGATTCCTGCACCGACCGCTCCCATATGGGCATCATAAGCTCCCACAGATACAGGGATACCTTCTTTTAAGCCTAGCCTCGCTGCCCACTCAGCAGTTAGTTTTCCTGCAGCATTATCTGAGGTATAAGTTTCGTTATACAATCTATCTCTTAAGCCAGATAGAAGAGGTGATACTTTGGACAGGAATTCTTCCGGGGGCAAACCGCCCCAGGAAGCATGCCACATTGCTTTGTGTCCTGCTGCACATCTGCTTCGCTTTAGCTTCAATGGACCCATATTACCGGTAAGCACAGCTGGTATCCAGTCTGCATGCTCTACCCAGGAGAAGGCGGCCTCTCTTACCTTATTATCTTCTATTAGTATGTGAAGAATCTTTGACCAGAACCACTCAGAAGAATACACTCCTCCCTCATATTTGGTATAATCTTCACCTCCCCAGGATCTAGCGACCTTATTTATTAACTCTGCTTCTTCTACTGCAGTATGGTCCTTCCACAGTATAAACATAGCATTGGGGTTGTCAGTAAATCCTTCCTTTAAAGCCAGTACAGTACCATCTTTATCTATCGGTGCAGGAGTAGAACCAGTTGTATCTACTCCTATGCCTATTATATTATCTGCAGTATCTGGGGAAGCCTTTTTAAGCGCCCCCACTACTGACTCTTCAAGAGATTTGATATGATCCAGGGGATGCTGCCGGAACTGGTTTTTGTCAGGACTGCAGTACTTACCTTCTGCCCATCTTCTAAAATAAGATATTTGAGATGATATTTCCTCACCGCTTAAGATATCAACGATAACCGAACGTACGGAATCAGTACCGAAATCCATACCTAATATGTATTTGGAATTACTCATTCTATTTATCCTTTCACATACAGGTTAGATGAGTATCTATTGACTTATTGACTTAGAACTTCTTCTTCTCTCTCCCTAAAACAAGAAATAGTCTGTTTTACAAGATTATCTAATTTTTCTTTATCTGGCTTTCCATACATCGCAGGATAGGGATCTCCCCCTGGACCCAGTGGTTCAGGGGTCACAAAACAACTCTCATCATTATTATACCCGATAACATATAGAGCCATAATTATTGTATCTAAATCTAATGACCCTTCCCCTAATGCATCTCTATTTGTATCTGCCATATGAAGATTGGTTAGCATCCCCTTTGCATCTATTATTGCCATACCAATATGGGATTCTTCTACCAGCATATGATACACATCTCCATTAATATGCTTAACCCCTTGACTTGCTACAGCATTAATATATTCCTTTGCATCTGAGAATGTATGGCAGAAACTAACCTCTGCTGACCTAATGGGTTCTACAGCACCTCTAATACCAGCATCACAAAATTTATCAGCAACAACCTTTAGTGTTTCAACTGACCTGTAAGATTCCATATCATCATAAGGATTTGGCCTTCCTACAGCTCCTGGTACAATTAGAAAGTACCTAGCACCAACTTCAGCTGCTAACTCTAAATTTCTTCTTATATAGTCTATGGCATTCTGTCTTATTACAGGTCTATTTGATGATAGATCATTATCGGCCGAAAACATGCCACATACTCCAGCAACTTCTATGTTATATTCTGAGAGTATCTTTTTAACCTCAGACTCCTTGTATCCCAGATCTTTACCATATCTGTTTCCATGCAGTTCTATATATCTTATATCGTATTTATTTAATCTCTTCGCAGTCTCTCCTAACGATTCAACACCAAAACCCCAGTTAGACCAAGAGAATTTTATTCTATTCTTAAAAGCTTCAGGACTCTTAGCTTTAATTTCTAAAAATTTCTCCTTTATTTCTTTATCTTTTAATTGATAATTTTGAATTCTCATATGCCAGCCTCCTTTTCTGCTTTAAAAAATACTCCTACTACTTTTAACTAATACAATAAAGATTATAATTCCCTGAGAAATTAAAAATCCCTAAAACCTGAAATTAATCTACTCTTTATCCGGCATATCAGGATTACAATCAGGTCCAAAGAACTTTAAAATAACTAGAGGCTCATATCCCTTGTTTTCTACTGTAACACCTGCCCTTGCTGTTGGATAAGGCACAAAGAATTCATCTCTTGTTATATCACCAAACCTAATCATAGTTGGTGATTCTATATCTATATTATTTATGGTTCCGTGGCCTTGTATTGTAATTAGTCCATATGCTCCTGTATCTTTAATAGTTGCCTTGCCTCCAGGATAGATTGTTAGCTCTTTTGAACTAAATACCTCTATGCCATCTATTTTTCCATATATTATCCACTTTTCTTGATAACCGCTGCCAGCAGTATCTCCAATATTAATAGGCTCTAAATAAAACTTTTCCTTAAAATTTGGCAGAACATTTAGATCCCAGTCTATAATATCCAAAATATAGTCTATATCATCTTTATGCTCATCAGGTATATCTTTTACAAGTAGAGACCTGTCAAGAGGTTTTCCTGCTACCACTGACTGATACATACCATACACATCTGAACCCCACTGTACTTCAAATGAGCAAAGTGATCCTGGTGCATGAAGTATTCCAGGAGGTAGTAGCCAACCTGTTCCTGCTTCCAGTTTATATGCTTTGGATAGCTCAAGTATTTTATTATCACCTTTCTCATAATTCATAAGGCACTTTCTTATTTGCTCCTTTGTAGTACCTGGTTCCAGGCCAAAGAATGTATAGGGGAAATTATTTTCTGCATAGTTTACCTGAGGTGGAAAGTAATACGACTCTGGTTTGCCTTCCATACCTACATTTTTAGCATATTCCTCTGTAAGGTGTATATGATGTGGTAGGGCATCCATGTTATCAAAGTATTTTGAAAATACTTTAAGCCCTCCCCATTTTTCCATCACTTTATTTCCCAAAATATTTATTCCATCAACTTCTATTATTTCTTTTAGTAAAACTTTTTCCTCACCACATACTGCATAGGAAAGCCCTTCATCCTCCGGTGTTCCTGGTCCGTTATCAGCCTGACATGTTGATGAAAACCACCTTTCATCTATTCCCCCCCTGTATGTCCCAAGCGCGTAGAGGTCATCAGGATGTAGTTTTAGTCTTCTACCTGGTATGCAGAAGATTCGGGGTACCCAGGTTGGGGCCAGATGCAAAAGCCCTCCGGTGGTGTCCAATGCTTGATTTAGGAAGTTTTTTAATTTAACCATTATTAGATTACCTCTCTAATCAAAATTTAAAAATATAATTGCAATTCATAATAATAAATAAAACTTAAAACTATTTAATTATAATCCTCTTCAATAATTTTTTTTGCAATATTAACCCATTTGGTTATTCTTTCTGGTTCATTTCTTATAGTGATAGTATCTTTTAATACTATCTCAACTATATTATCTTTAGTTACAGAAAACCCCTCTCTTAATTTTGTTCTTATAAACTCTTCATCAAAAGTCTCCATGGCTAAATATGAAGGATTAGGTTTCCAAACATACACATAATTTTTCTCTAATTTCTCAGATAAAATTCTTAAATCAGAAAAAGGTGAAACTGAAACTCTTCTTAGATTTGGTATTTTAAGCAAAAGGTCAATTTTATTTGTAATATCTTCACAACAGCCATAATAACTAAGTCCAAAATTTTTAATTAATTCCATCTGGTATGGTAAAACGAATTCCTCAAACATTCTAGGAGAAACCCCAGTAAAATCCTGTGCTTCAGAAAAACCCCACATATATTTTAAGAGAACTTTTTCTTTAACACAGGTATCTTCTGAAGGTAAATCATTAGTATAACCAAAACCTCCAGATCCAAGGTATAGGTCATTATTATTTAAACCTAAATTATTATTCTCTTCCAACTTTCTTAGTAATTTTAAGCTACCCTTAGTCATAAAACTCATGACTTTATGAACCCACTTTGGTCTCTCAATCATATCTATGCATATTTGATTAAAACCCCGCCAATGATTAAACCGCCATAAAAGTACTGTATCCACGTAATAGCTACTAAGATTTACAATTCTTACATCAATTATATCTCCTAAAATGTCTCCTAAAAATTGATAATTTTCCAATGTCCTTTCTTCATCTATAAATACTTCTGGGTATTTTATTTTAACAATGTCATTTTCATCATTTATCTGTCTAATATAGGAAAGAGATCCTTTTTCTTTCTCTGTTTCTAATGTCCTAGATGGTAATCCGAAATCATTCGAACTAAAAAAGATTGGCACTTTTAAATAAGGCTCATAAACATAATCATCTTTAATATTATCATTCCTGTATATTATTGATCTTAAATACCATTCATATTCCCTTAGGAACAAATGTGAGGTCTTAAGCTTTTCGTATGGTATTATCTCTGTCCAGGAATTTTCAGGGAAAACAACTATAGGGGGCTTTGTTTTTATAAGACTGTTATGATTTTTCCAAAGATTTATTCTCGATTTATTATTTTGATGATTTATTATTTTATTTACCTTTTTTGCTAAATCTCTTAAAATCAATCTATCTTTTCTTTCAATACGATTAGGTCTTCTATGTTTAAACAAATCTGTTAATATAGCGGTTTCAAATTTACCTGGTTTTATTATTTGAGTTCGCTCTATATACTGTTGAGTAGACATCTTTTAAACCTCCTTTTCGATAAGTTCTTAATGCCGCCGAGTAGAGCACAGGCGCACGCAACCTTAGGCGAAGAGCTCGATACTTCCCTCCTCTTAGCTTCATTTAGTTTGTTACCTCCCTAAATGTAAGATTTGGTGCTGGGCTGGTGGCTACCCTTTGCCCAGGTTGGACTTTCACCAACAAGAACTTATATACTTTTCTCGGCGCACTCATATTATTTTCTCTCGTTCCATTTTTTCATCTATTTTATCAATATCAATTGGGTATTTTCCAAATTCCCTTGCCAATTCAAAAAGCCCTATATATTTTCTGGTGGCATATTTGCTTGAATATTATGCCCAGATGAAAAAATATATCCACCACCTGGTGCTAGATCTTTGATTCTCATTAAAGTGTCCATAGTTAAAGTATGTATATCCTTATGAAAAACACCCTGGTTATTTGTACCCCCATGAAAAACTATTCTGTCTCCAAATTCAGCTTTTAACCTATCGGTATAATTATCCTTGGCATTTGTTTGGACTGGATGAATTACATCTACACCAATATTAATTAAATCATTTAAAACACAATATATTGAACCACATGAGTGAAAAGCACATTTGGCTTTGGTTTTTGATTTAATAAAACCTATTATCTTTTTAAATCTAGGCATCAATTCTTTTCTAAAATAAATCGGTGAAATTAAAGGTCCGTTCTGAACTCCAAGGTCATCACCAACCCAAAATACATCTATTACTTGGCCAATTTCATTATAAAGAGATTCTGAGAACTTTAACCCCCAATCTACTGCTTTATCCATCAAATATTTAGCTATTTTAGGCTCTGAATATATATCCATCATAAAATCTTCTATCCCTCTCAAACACCATGCCATATACATTATAGAAGGACCATAACCAGACCATAATGAGAATTCAGTATTTTTATAAAGTTCTTTTGATTTTTCCTCTAAACCTATAAATCTAGATTTGTCCTGGGGATCCGGAAACTTATAAGCTTTTATTTCATTAAAAGACTTTCCTCTTAAAATTGGAATTTTTATATCAGCATAATATCCAACTTTTTTATAAACTGTACCAAACTCATCCTTAAAAGTTCCATCTGGATTCTCTAAATATTTATAATTTGTAGGATATTTCGGAAAAATATACCTTATATCAACTCCTAAAATATTCATTACTTCTTCTTTCACTTGTGCTAATCTCTGAACCGGATCACAAATTCTTATCTCGTCTTCAAGATTTAAATATTTTAAAAGATTTTTATAGGCAATTTCATGCATTCCTGATAAAACTGGGTTATTGTCAACCGGTACTCTATCAGGTTCCTTGTGTGAAAGTGTTGTCCTAACTCTTTCTCTTGCATTCATTATTTAATCCCTTTTTTTAAAATTCAAATTCTATATAAATTAATTAATTTCTTATTAAATATCTTTTTTAAAATTATAATCTTATTGGATATCCCCCATATTTTTTAATTGCGCTATAAAAAGCCTCAATATTTTTAACAGGAACATCGAATTGAACATTATGAGCAGGACTAAGTAATAGTCCTCCTCCTGGCGCACATGTTTTAAGCCGCTCGATTATTTCA
>VGAU01000065.1 GCA_016870675.1 Actinomycetota bacterium
TCAAGCTGGCCAATGTTGCTTATTTGCAGGTTGTCGAATAGGTACTTTATTTTTTTTGGTCCCATAGTAGGAATTGCAAGCATTTCAACAAGCCCCGGAGGAACAGTTTTTTTAAGATCTTCATAAAATTTTAAGCTACCGGTATCAAATAGTTCTTTTATCTTTTCGGCGATATGTTGCCCTATTCCTTTTATTTTTGTAAGGCTGTCTATTTTTAAATCTTTTCCAAAATCAATATCCGATGCCTCAAGAGAGCGTGCGGAATTCTGGTAGGCTCTGATTTTAAAAGGATTTTCATCCTTTAGTTCCAGGAGCACACTGATTTCTTTTAGAATTTTTATTACTTCTTCCTTATCCATAAAAAAACGAAAGTCTTTTGATTGCCTTTATTTTTTCTGTTTTATCAATTTTACTATCTTTAACTGCATTATGTAAAATCTCGATAGAGCGGTTATAATTCTCTCTATCCACCGGGTAGGGTATACCGTCTTTACCGCCATGTGCGAAGCTAAATCTTGCCGGATCCTTTATACTGTATTTCACACCATATACCAGCTCAGAAATTAAGGCCAGGGCTCTTATTGTTTTTGGCCCCACACCCTTCATTGAAAGCAGCTTTTCGAAGTTTTCAGGTTTTCTCTCATAGGTCGAGATAAAAATTTTCTCCATTCTCCTAAGGTCCATATCATCCAGTCTTATATGGTGTCTTATAGGGAGAGTATAGCTTTTTTCCTGCCAGTCTTTTATTTTCTTTAAATCCTTCAAAATATTTTGCGGTTTTTCGCGGGAAAGACCGGCAACTGTTTCTCTTGCTTTGCTGCTTTCCAGGGCTACCAGATTGATTACTTTATTCTTTTTATCACAGCATATGGCTTTATGAGGTTCGCATACGAAGCTATCCAGATCCTTTGATAGCCAGTGGTATCTTCTTGCCATCCTGTTATCTTCATTCATTCCCTGCTGTATTACCGACCACATGTTCCCATCTTTGGTGAAAATAAAGCAGTGGTGATAAAGCTGATACCCATCCTGAAGTGCATTACTATCAACCTTTGCCACTATTTTGCTGCTGTATACAAGATTTCCAAAATCTTTCCCCATCAGGTTGGCTGCATTTTCAATTTCAAGAGGAGTCTTTCTGGAAGTTCCGCCTTTTCCTCCTGCTATAAAAAAGCCCAGATCTTTTTCTAACCCTTTTATGGATTCCTTTATAGCTCCGCAGACGGTAGTGGTAACTCCGCTGGAGTGCCAGTCAAATCCTAAAACACATCCAAAAGCCTGAAACCATAATGGGTCTGAAAGCCTCTCAAGCATTTCTGCTGCGCCATATTCAGAAACGACCAGTGATATTATCTCTCTTGACAGGTTTTTCATCCTAGTAAATAACCAGTACGGCGCTTTCCCTCTATGGAGGGGGAGGTTCACTGTTCCTGTTTTCATAATATAATATTTACGCTTATAGTAATTTTATTAATTTATAAGTATCTTAATTCTATCATTTATTATAAGGATAAGTGTAACATCCATAATAAATTATCACTCCATAGAATCTATAATCATATAAAATATATACTTTTATTCCCGCCCGGCCGGTTTTGCTTATGGAAATAGGAGAGGATGTACAGTAAATGTATAATTTTTTTATGAAGCAGTTTTACCTGTATTTAATTCCTTCTCGTTAAGGGCACAAAAGCTACATCACATAAACCTATTTTTTTAATCCTGGTGCCGTGTTTAATTACCTTATAAAGTGTCTGATTCCAGCTTGAAGGGCCGACAGGAATCACCATAATTCCGCCATTTTTTAATTGTTCGATGTATGGTTGTGGAATGTGATCAGGTGCCGCGGTAACAATTATTCTGTCATACGGCGCATATTTTTCCCATCCAAGGTAGCCATCATGGTTACTCATTTTTACATTTTTATATTTTTTCAATAATTCTTTATTTTTTTTGTACAGTGAAGTGATTATTTCCACTGTATAGACTTCTTTTGTTATTGAAGCAAGTACTGCCACCTGATAACCAGAACCGGTGCCAATTTCTAGAACTTTTTCATTTCCGGTTAGCTCCAGACTTTCAGTCATAAGTGCAACAATATACGGCTGTGATATTGTCTGTCCGAATCCAATAGGAAGCGGCCTATCTTCATAAGCTGAGTTTTTATATGCTTCATCAACAAAAATATCGCGGGGTACTTTTCTTAATGCATCCAGGACCTTTTTATCTTTAATTCCCCTGAAGATAATCTGGTTCTGAATCATATTGTCCCGGAGCAGTTGATATTTCTGTATATCTGAGAATTTGGTATTCTTATTTGCTCTTATCATAACTTGTGGTATTTTGTGATATAATAACTAGCTTTAAATAGTTCAGTTAATATAATGATTATTATAACATAGAAATATTATAAAATGATTAATTTAAAACTGGCAAATATACTTACAGATATTGCAGAAATTAAAAAATCCAGCCCTGATGATAAAAATATGCTACTGGGTCTCATAACAGCAGCACGAACACTGAGAGATAATCCTGAAAGCATTGAGAAAATCTACAGCAGCGAAAAACTCGGGCGGCCAATAAGCATAGATGAACCGGCATGCAAACTTATAAAGGAATATCTGGATACCGGAAGTATCGGATTGTATGAGGAGTTAAAATCGAAATACTCCGAAGATTTAATAAGGCTGGTAAGAATAAGCGGGCTCGGAAAAAAGAGAATGTTTAAAATCTATGATACTTTTAATATCAAGAGCCTGGAAGATCTAAAAGATAAGCTGGTAGATAATAACAGAATTGCTAATGTCCTTGCAGAAGCTGGTTCAGGCAAAGATAAGGCAGGTGAATCTTATACTGAAAGGCTTAAGCAATCACTGGATTATATGGAAAGCATAAGAGGAATGTTCCCCAGATGGCAAGTTGAAGTCTATTTAGATGAAATAAAAAATAGTCTTTATAAAATTAAAGATATTGAAAGATTTGTTGTTGTTGGTTCCCTGAGGAGAAAGAAATCTATAGTAAAAGACATAGATATACTTATACAGCCTTATTTTAACAATTCGTTATATGATTTTGAAAGGAGCAAAAAACTGCTGGGAGAAATCCAATCACTTAATTTTATAAAAAGATTGGTAAGCAGTGACATAAGGAAAGAAAATATAAGTGCAAGATTTGAAACTGTTTTTGGAATAGAAATCGAGTTTATTATAAGCAGCGATAAAAATTGGGCTGTAGATATGCTGTATACTACTGGGAGTAGGAAGCATGTAAAAAAATTAGAAAGAATAGCTCAGAAAAAAGGGTATTTTAAAAGCGGAAGGATAGATACCGCTGGTTTTTCTGAAAACAGCGGCGGAGGGACTGAAAATTATCTACCACCTGATGATGCCTTTTATGAGAAAAATATTTACAGTAAGTTGGATCTACAATATATACCTCCGGAACTTAGGGAGGATCTGGGAGAAATAGAGCTGGCAGAGAATTTTCTGGTGCCATCGCTTCTGACCATGGAAAATATAAAGGGTGATCTTCATATTCATTCCAGATGGAGTGATGGACTTATAAATCTTGATGATATGATTGAAAGAGTAAAAAAATTTGATTATGAATATATAGCAATTACTGACCACACGGGGAGTAATTATTATGGCAGGGGCCTGGATGCCAAAAAACTGCAGGAAAAAATAAATTATGTTAATGAACTGAAATCCAGATTTAAAGATTTTTATATTTTAATGGGTTCAGAAATCGAAATCAGGGGAGTTGGTAAATTAGATTATACTGAAAATATAATCAAAAAAATGGATATCGCAATCGGTTCGATGCATTCATCCTTTTTGAATACCAGAGCTGAGAATACAGCCAGAGCGGTCAGTGCAATTGAAAATAGGCACATTGACTTTATTGCGCACCCTACAGGAGTAGTTTTTGGAAACCGAGCGCCCTATTCTATTGATGTTGACAGGTTGATTTCAGCAGCGGCTAAAAATAATAAAGCTTTGGAAATAAATTCATATTTTTTAAGAATGGATCTTAATGAGCAAAATGTCCGTAAAGCCAGAGAGATGGGGGTAAAAGTGGTTATAAATACAGATGCTCACCGTCCCAATAATATGGATATGATAAGACTGGGAGTAGATATTGCGAGAAGAGCAGGACTCCAGAAAAAAGATGTATTAAATGCGCTTGCCCTTAGGGAATTAAAAGCATGGAAGAAGCTAAGAAGTTAGCCGTTTATTTCTTATAATATTTAAATATCTTCTTATCTTTAAAATCAGGTATGAATAAATCCTCTTTACTGTTCAGTGATATATAATCTTGTGTCCAGCCAAAACTAAAACCTCTCTTTTCGGCATATTTTACCACTTCCAGATATTCTTTTGCTGTAATCATTCTATTTAATTCAGGGTACCCGGATGCCTTATAGGTTGGATGATACTGGGCCATGATGCTCAAGTAAACATCGGTGGATAGTTCATTTTTAATAAAGTCCAGAGTCTTTTTGATTCCTCCGATATTTTCAGGTAAAACCAGCAGTCTTATCATCAGCCCCTTTAAGGCTACTCCTTGGGAGTCAACTTTAAGTCCTCCAACCTGTCTGTACATTTCTTTTACTGACTGCCGGCTATACCGGACGTATTCTTCAACCATTGAATATTTTCTGGCCATGTCGTCATCGCTGTACCTCATATCCGGCATATAGATATCAATAATCCCATCCAGCATTTTTATAATCTTCGGGTTATCATATCCGCCGGTATTAAACACTGTGGGGACTGAAAGCCCTTTATTTCTGGCAATAGAGAGAGCTTTTACTATTTGCGGGATCCATATAGTAGGAGAGACGAAATTGATATTATGACAACTTGAATTCTGTAATTTAATCATGCTATCCGCGAGTTCCGATATACTATATTTCGCCCCATCAAATTCCTGGCTTATCTGATAGTTCTGACAGTAGACACATTTCATATTACAGTAAGTAAAGAATATAGTTCCCGAACCCCTGTTTCCTGAAATTGGAGGTTCTTCTCCATGATGAGGCATTACAGACGATATTACAGGATTGTAGCCAGCATTACAGAAACCTTTCTCTTCTGTTTTTCTGTTAACTTTGCATTTGTGGGGGCATATCACACAACTATTCAGGATTCTATCCAGTGATTCTGAAAGTTCTAAGAGTTTCATATTAAATAAGATGCAGTTTGGGTTAAGATAATAAAATTAAGATATAATAATTTTACTTTTTTGTGAATGGTTTTTTTCTTTCAGCTACTTTTAAGTTGTTTTTAATTACAAGACTATCTACATAGTTGAGGGTTTTACCAATGATATGGGGATTTTTTTTCAGGATTTTTCCAATCTTATAAATTCTGTATTCCAGGAAATATTCAGGAGATATATCCAATCCATCAGAAATTAACTCTATAGTTGTGATTGGAGGATGACTCTCTCTTTTTTTTAGTTTACTAAAATAACTATAGTTTAAATTTGTTTTGTTCGCCAGACTTCTGAGCTTTATCTTCTTTTTCTCTATTATTTCCTTTAAAGCTGTACCAAATTTTTTATTGGAATACATCATATAAGGTTAAATTAATTTAGGTCATTTATCACTTTAAATTAATTCTATAATATTAGGGTAAGTTCTATAAGGTTTTTAGCTGATAATAAGTTGACAATTATATCAACATTTTTAAAAAAGGAAGCTATTTTATACAGGAAATGGGTAACAGAAATAAATAATCCAATTAATGAATTATTAAAATATTTAGTATATAATTAGCGAAAAAGATTATTTATAACAATCTTAAAAAATCAGGTAATGAAAGCTGATAAAAGTAAACCAAAGTTAAAGCAAAAAAAAGATTTGGAAAAACTTAAGGAAAATGAAAGATATTTCAGATCACTTATTGAAAATGCTCCGGATATAATATACAGATATAAATTGTTTCCTAAATTAGAGTATGAATATATAAGTCCTTCAGTAAAAAGAAATCTTGGTTATGAACCTGAACGGTTTTACGCTGACCCCAAATTTAATTATAAGATTGTTCACCCTGATGACAGGAGCACCCTTAAAAAGATACATAGCGGCGATTTCAATTTTTCAAAACCTGTAGAAATCCGCCTTATTCATAAAAACGGCACAGTTATCTGGTATGAAGAAACGATAACTTCATTTTTCAGTAGAGAAGGAAAATTAATAGCTATAGAAAGTATTCTACATAATATATCTGAAAGAAAAAAGATGGAGGAGCGCCTATCTTACATGTCTTTTCATGACAGCCTCACGGATCTTTATAACAGGGCATATTTTGAAGAAGAATTAAAAAGGCTTGATACAAAAAGACAGCTTCCGCTAAGCATTATTATCGGTGATATAAATGGGTTGAAGCTGATAAACGATGCATTTGGGCATAAAGAAGGTGATAGGCTACTTAAAAGCTGTGGGAATGTTCTTAAGAATTGCTGCAGAGCAGAGGATATAGTTGCAAGATGGGGAGGGGATGAATTCTCTATGATACTTCCCAAGACTAATGAAGAAGTTGCATTAGAGATTGTAAGTAGAATAAGAAAGAGGAGCAGCAGAACCAGCGGTGGCAAAATACCTTTAAGTATAGCCATTGGGGTTTCAACAAAGAGTAAAAGTCATCAAGATTTTGCGAAAATAATAAAAAAAGCAGAAGATGATATGTACAGGCATAAGCTTATAGAAGCAAAAAGTATTATCAGTTCAATAATATCATCACTTGAGAAAACATTGTTTGAGAAGAGTATTAAAACTGAAAAACACACTGCAAGAATAAAAGAAATGGCCTTAGAATTAGGAAAATCTATAAAACTGCCCCCAAATGAGATTGATGAATTATCTCTCCTGGCAACGATCCACGATATAGGAAAAGTAGCAATTCTTGATGTTATATTGAATAAAAAGGAGAACCTGAGTAAAAGGGAATGGGATACTATAAAGCGGCATCCTGAAATAGGTTACCGTATTGCAGTCTCATCCAAGCAACTCTCAAGTATTGCTGAATATATTTTAACCGTTCATGAGTGGTGGGACGGAAACGGTTATCCCCAGAGACTGAAAGGAGAGAACATACCTGTTCTGTCGCGAATAATAGCAATAGTTGACGCCTATGAGGTTATGACAACCGGTAGACCTTATAAAAAAGCTATAAGCAAAGAAGAGGCAATAGCAGAGTTTAAGAAGTGCAGCGGTACCCAATTTGATCCGGAACTGGTAAAAAGGTTTGTAAAAATTCTGGAGAGTAACAGCAAATATTAAATTAATCCTTCCATTATTTTAACTCTTGGCAATAACAATCTAAAATTATTTATAAGCACTCTGTCTGTGCTGGATTATATTTATAAAAATTGCCCTATCATTTTCGAAGTATTGATATATTATTCTGTAAAGCCAGGTTTTAAGTGATCTGAAATTTTTTAAGGGTCCTTTTAATTTATTAATTTAATCGGTAAGCTTTTAAATTCCCAGTTCTCTTCTGAGCATAGACAGGTCTTTTTAACCATACTTTTGGCATCTTCTTATTTGAAGTGCGTTAAATTTGAAAAAGGTCACTTATTCTTGCGATAAACCTCCAGAAATTCGGCTGGTGATAATATTCGGATGCCTTCTTGCTTCTTAGTCGGATAATGTTTTAAATTTCCTGTTACTAAATACCTGGCTCCACAGGAAAGCGCCACCTCTAAAAAAGGTTCATCATCTTTATCCGGTAACCTTTTAACAAGAGGTTTTCCTGTAGTTAGATTTCCATTAACTTTTATTTGGTAAAGTAAATCTTCTACAGATTCTCGGATAAAAGGAAATTTTTCCCGGATTAAAACACTTTTACACTCAGAAAGAATTCTGGCGTCATAACAAAGTTCTAAATCCCCGGAAGCTACTTGCCTTATAATTTGACCTGCCGGTCCAAATGGAGAAAGTAATCCCGAGACGATGACATTCGTATCCAGAACCACTTTCATTTCGCTTTTTGTTCCTTTCGTACAGCAGCAATCTCTTTGTTAATTTCTTCCAGGGTCATACGGTCGGTACCTGCTTCGACAGAACTTCTTTGCATTAAATTTACCGCTTCTATTGCCCGCAATCGCCGGATTATAGCAAGAGATTCTTCGATTTTCTCCGCAGAAGTAGCAGTTAGGATAGCAATGGGTTTACCGTTAGATGTAAGCACCATTTCTTTTTCTTTTGGAAGATCCCGTTGAATTTTTGCTGAATTGTTACGTAAATCTCTTATCGTTATAAATCGCATTCTATCAACCTCCTATTATTTTATAGTGTACTCTATTGTCACCCATTTGTCAACAGGCAGGGATATGTTTATATCTAAAAGTATAAAATTGACGAGTCCCATTTGCAGCATCCACTCGCGAGCCAGGTTGAGGGATCGAGTGAACTTTAGCCTGTTCTGCA
>VGAU01000066.1 GCA_016870675.1 Actinomycetota bacterium
GACCAGTATAGACGATTACTGATATGGGTGTACGATGTCCTTAAACAAATATTCATTAAGGTAACCTATGTCTTTGTACTTTTGGGTAACCGATGTATATAAATTTAACATTTAGTAATTAAAGCTAATAATAGTTTACACACTACTATTAGCTACTTTATTTTCACTTTCCCATTATATTACATAATTATCTTAATTAGTTATAGATGACACCCAATCTCGTGCATAAACTTTTTTCGTTCTTCTTAGACCTCAATAGGATAAGACCCGTATTTTTGTGCAGCCATCACCATTGCACGCACATTTTCCAAGGGAGTTCCGGGAGGAATATCACAACCACTGCTAAGAATAAGACCTCCTCCTTGTGCAGCTTTCTCAATAATACTACGACACTCTTCATCAATAATATCAGGACCTTGCATAAGCATCACACCAGTAGGATCTACATTACCCATTAGACATGAAAAACTGCCAATCTTATTTTTAGCATAATTCATATCAACCTGGTAATCAATGCAAATTACATCCGCCCCAGTTAGAGCTTCTAAATAAACTATTTCAGTTACATCACCACATATATGAAGTTGGCAAAGAGCACCTAAACTGTGAATTCTCCTTACCATGGCAAGTTGATAAGGCCAGGACCACTGCCTATATATACTCGGAGAAATTAAATTTAATGAAGACATAGCATCTCCCATAAGAACAACATACGCACCTGCTTTGATTAGAGCTTCCACCCATATACACATTACTTTGTAACAGAATTCTAGTAACTCATAAACCAAAGATGGGTTGTCGTATGTATCATATATCATATTTTTTGGTCCTCTTATATTCATCGCCATCTGCCAAGGAGTATCAGCACTAGTCCAAATAGGAACATCGTTTTTAAACTCCTTATGTAAAATACGTGTAGCATTCAACACAACCGGCATGTAACCATCCTCTTCCGGATCTGGTACTTTTAATTTCTCTATATCTTTTAAGTCATTGATTATATATTCTTCAATTTTTGCTTCTCTATTTTCTTCTTGTGAAACAGGACAACCAACGGCTGAAGGTTCTACAATTGCTCCAATATTAGTAATTACTCCATCTTGTGCTAGTTCTTTATAAGCTGCAATTTGAGCCTTAGCCATAACATAAGGATCAGTATCATGCTGACGAATAGATGCACCTATAAGTCCAGCAGCCCAAGCAGCATACCACGGTAGCACAGGAACACGATCAGATTGTCTTAGAGAAACCGCAGCTATTGTCCTTTCCATAGGTGTTATCGTAGTAGTCATCTTTCGTACCCCCCGAAATCAAATTTAAATTATAGCTAATATTTAATTGCTCCAGCAGTCATTCCTTCAATAATATATTTCTGTAAAAACACCCACCCTATAACTAAAGGAATGCAAGCCAAAACAGAAAAAGCCATCAGTTCATTCCACCGCATCGAATACTCACCAATGTAAACTGAGAGAGCTACTGTAAACAATCTCATACCCTTAGATTGGGTAAGAGCAACTGCAAATAAAAGTTCTGTCCAAGCGAGAATAAACGCAAAAGCACCTGTTGCTATAATTGCAGGAATATTAATAGGTAAAATTACCCTAATCAATGCTTGCCACCATGAACAGCCATCAATTAGTGCTGCCTCATCTATTTCACGAGGAACAGTATCAAAATAACTCCGCAACATCAATGTACAGAACGGCAAAGTAAAAGATGTAAAAGTAATAATTAAAGCCAAATAAGTATCATAAAGACCAAGCCTTGACATCATAATAAAATAAGGTAACAAAAGAAAAATTGGTGGTATCATCTGGGTAACCAAAATAAAAAAACTGCAAGCAGTCTTCCCACGGAATCTAAATCGAGAAAATCCATAGCTTGCCAAAGAAGCTAAAATTATGGAAAGACCAGTTACAGACAAAGAAACAATTAAACTATTTAAAAAAGACCGAATATTTGAAGGGTTAATTAAAACGCTACGGTATGCTTCAATAGTAAAAGTTTGAGGAATCCAAGCTGGCGGTGTTAATAGAACTTCTTTATTTGGTCTCAGTGAAACAGAAATCATCCACAAAATAGGCATAAAAATAATAAGGGTTGCTACGATTAAAAGAAAATAGTAAATAACAAAATGAAATACTTTTCTTTTTTGAAAACCCAAACTATCCATTACTTATTCACCCTCATGATATAAACGCAAATAAAAAACACTAAAAATCAAAGAAACTATTAACATAAATATTGTGATAGTTGAACCATAATTGAATTGTAAATTTCTAAATGAAACATCATAAATATAATTAGTTAACAGCTCTGTTTTATACATTGGACCACCGCCAGTCATTACATACACCAAATCAAAATGGCGAAAAGTCCAAATAGTATCTAAAAGAGTCATAAAAATAATAACACTCCTAAGATGAGGTAAAGTAATATGTAAAAAAGATTGATATGGCTTGGCTCCATCTACTTTCGCAGCTTCATAAAGTTCAATAGGTATTGCTTTCAAACCAGCTAAAACCATAATCATATATAAAGGGTAAAATTTCCAAACATTAACCAAAATTACAGATAATAAGGCAATTTTTGGGTTACCTAACCAACTTATAGGAACTGATATAAGATGAAGTGAAATAAAAAAATAGTTTAAAATGCCAACAGGATGATAAATTAAAACCCAGATGCCCGCAGCCACAATAGTTGCAAGGAGCCAAGGAACCATTAGGACACCACGAAAAAAATTCATTACTAATGGTCTAAGCTTCAAATTAAGAAGGAGTGCTAAACCAAGTCCAATTATCAGGTGAAAAATTACACTCACTATAGTGAAGAAAACGGTATTTTTTAAAGATATCCAGAACATAGAATCAGAAAAAAGCTGTAAATAATTTAATAATCCATTCCAATTCCCATTTTTATCTTTAAAACTAATAATAGATGAATGTAAAAGAGGGTAGAGATATAAAGCCATCATAAATATGATCATGGGAGAAATAAAAGCCCAACCTCTTTTTTCATCGGTCAGTTTAAAAAAAGATCTGCTTTGCAAACTAAATTGCACACTCCTAACTAATAATTTTTGCAATATTCTATATAAACCATTTATTAAACTATTCAAGAGTTCTGTTTACATTCTCTAAATACTTAAACCAATAAAAATAACAATATTTCCATAAACTATTACTCAATAAAAATCTCTACAAAATGGGCTCGTATTCATTTTTAAAATTACGAGCCCATTTATCAATTATATGCTTTAATAAAAATCAATACCAAGTCAGACACAATAACTCTAATAAACATACCTCTCAAATTACTACTCTATTCCCCCTTTTCCATAGCCTCTTGATAAGCTACTATAGAATCATCTAAAGCTTGCTGAGCCGACTTCTCTCCATTCAAATATTTCTGAACTTCAACCATTATAGCTTTTTGAAGTGCAACTGCTCCCGGCATAATAGGAGTTGTCATGGTACCAGGTTCTTCTAACTGGCTAGCAATTACTTTCAATTTGGGATCATCTTGAATATAAGACATTGCTAAATTTGGCTTATAAACAGACAGATTTCTTGTCGTCTCAACCCACATTTTATTTCCTTCTCCAGTGGTCAAAAATTTAATGAACTCCCAGGCAACATCTTTATTCTTACTAGTAGATGAAATAGCCAAACCACTTCCAGCTGCCCAAGTTCCTCGAGTAGCTGAACCTTTAGGCATAAGAATAATATCATATGGAAATTCTACACCCATAGATTTTTGAACGCCAATGCCCCATGGCCCGTCATTATACATTGCAATAGTCTCAGCAGCAAAAGCATCTCTCTTTTCTTTTTCGGTATTAGCAAGAGTCCCAGGAAGAAGTAAACCCTCATTGTAGAGTGTACCTAAAAATTCAAGAGCTGCTACACCAGCCTCATCATTATAAACAAGGTTAAGTTCATCATCAGCTAATCTTCCACCAGCCTGGAGTAGAAGTGGGTAAATCCAATAATATATTCCGCTTGGCGGTTCCACTGCCATCTCAGCTGCAGTTGCATATTGACCCTTTGCCGGGTCAGTTAACTTCCTCGAAACCTCAATATATTCATCCCAGGTTTCCGGATAAGTTACCCCTGCATTCTCAAACATTTGGGTATTACAAAAAACTACTACAGCACCTCCATAAATATATATCAACCACTCTTTTCCCTTCCAGGTAGCAAGAAAAGCAAACTGATCTTTTAAACCCTCTTCATCCATCCGAGAATCCAATGATTCAAGAGCTCCTAAAGGCTCGAAACTAGAAATCCAGTCAGCCTGCATTCCCATTACATCAGGGAGCTCACCAGCCTGCGCTAATGTAATAAGTTTATCATACATCTGCTGGTAAGGAAGATTTTCCCTTTTAATAGTTACTCCAGGATGTTCTTCAATAAATTTTGTTTCAAGACTATCTAGGAGTTCAACACCAACTTCTCCTTCCCACCATTGTATCCAGCTCAATTCAACCTCCTCAGGTACTGCAGCTTCTTCCTCACCTGGTGCCTCCTCTGCTACTTCCTCTTCAGCTGGAGGCGCCTCTTCTTCAACTACTTCTTCCTCAACTGGTGCCTTACAACCTGTAAGTGAGAAAGCTACTACCATAGATATACTTACCAGCATCACTGTCAACCATAATAACAGCTTTTTCATTTTATCCTCCTATCTTAATAAAGTTTACTTTTATAAAACTCTGTTAATCTTTTGAAATAATATCACATCACCTCCCTATCGTCTCCTCTATTGTGCTTTTTCTACCAGCATCTTTATTCGACACAGTACAAAAATAAAAACCTATATTTAATCCATCATTGCTAACTATAAAAAGCTGTAGCCCAAGCTTTATTAAATACTCTCTTTACATTAGCAATTAAAAGTCTGATATCTTCTTTCTGTCTGCGTATTATTTCAACACTTAAAGTGGGCACTCTTTTATCCTTTGAACTACCAATTAGGCTAAAGTAATTATTTTCTTCCAATAGTTTCAGAAAAAGTGATACTTGCTCAACATTATTTTCACCACCTGGATAGCCAAAATAAGGATGAGTGTCACCAAATCTAGGATCATTTCTATTTTTAAGCACACAATTGCCAATATGAACGTGCTTGAGATACAACCCAGCTTGTGATATTGCATCTCTCATACTTTCACCTAGAAGTGGTAAATGACCCAAATCCACCATTACCCCTATATTGTCATAATCTTTTCTAACCTTTGACACTACTTCAACCGCCTCTGAAGTTGGGCCAATTAAAAGCCTGTGGGTGAACTCTCTATCAAATGACTCCAGAGCTAAAATCAGAGATTCTTTCCTTCCCTTTTCTTGCTTTTTAGCATATTCACAAATTTCTCTTAGGGAATCTACTAATATTTTTTTTGCGCCTTCACGTTGGTTGTCAGCAACATCAGTACCACTCGTAATCGCAAAGGTTCTTGCTCCAAAGAAATAAGCCATATCAATTAATCCTTTAATTCTATTAATTGCCTTCTTTTGTACATCCTTATCAAAGGAATTCAAATCTAGGTTTTCTGCAAAAGTAGTATGACCAGCTCCAAAAACAACTTCCAAATGACTTATTTGAATAATTTCTTTTACCCCTTGTTTAATTTTCCCCTCTTTTATCTCAGCAATTTCAATAGCATCAAAAAAAGGATCTGAAGCTATCAAATTGACTATCTCCAAAACCTCTCTCCCATCACCAGAATCCTCAGGAAATGCCAGCACATGAGTGACAATCCCTAAATTTAAAACATTATGCCAAGAATTAGCCATTTTATATCTATCCCCTTTAAGGATAAACAATTACTTTAACAGCATTTCCCTTCCTTAAAAGTTCTATGCCATCATTTATTTTAGACATTTCAAGTCGACAAGAAATCAATTCCTCTATTTTTAAAGGATCTTGCTTAAGAACCCTTAATGCCACAGGAAAAGAATAATCAGAAATATAACTGCCTTTTATAGTTATTTCCCTAAGCATAATATCTGTTTGAGAGATTACTCCCTCTCCTTTAAAATCCCTGGCAAGGCCAAATAAGATAATAGTTCCTCCTGAGCAAACCAGCCTTAGAGCTGTGCCAAATAAAGTTCCAACTGCATCTACAACTAACTCAGCACCTAATCCTGTTTCAGCTTTGACTCCTTCCTCAATGTTTTCCTTGTCTGGATTTAATACTCTATCTGCCCCACTTTTCAAAGCTAAGTTTGTCCGATATGAAGAGAGTTCAGATACAATAATCTTCCCCACTCCCATAAATCTTAGTAACCGCACAAATATCTGTCCAATAGGGCCAGCACCTAAAATAACAACTGGTGCACCTGGACTAATCTTCACTTTAGAAAGAGCATTTATAACACACGAAACTGGTTCTGCAAACACAGCTACTTCTATAGGTAGACCCTTAGGAATAGGATAAAGTGCTTTTGCTGGAGCTATGCTATATTCTGCAAAACCTCCATTCTCCTTTACCCCAATAGATCTCATATTTACACACATGTTTGGCAGATTCTTTTGACAATAATCACAATATCCGCAAGGAATATTATTGCTAACCGTCACCATGTCTCCAATTTTCAAATAATTAATGCCACTACCTACTTCTATAATCTCACCTACATATTCATGACCTAAAATTGTATTCGTAGGTACTAGACCTCCTAAACCTTTAGATGCTAGAATATGTAAGTCAGTTCCACAAATACTGGCTACTTTTACTTTAAGAAGAACATCTTCTTTGCTAATTAACTTGGAAATTGGGATGTTTCGAACATCCAATTTATCACTGCCATCAAATACTGCTGCTCTCATTATCCCATCCATTTTAATATTCTCGTATAATCAACAATTATGAAATACAAATAAACACTCATGCATTAAGATCTCCAAAAATTGGCTCAAGGTATTGAAAACTATCTTGTGAAGCTCTAACAGGATCATTATAATAACCAGAATAAATACCCTCATATTCGACCATACACCAACCCACATAATCCACTTCTTTCAAAACCACTAATAAACTTCTAAAGTCTACATCTCCTTCACCCATAGGAGTAAATTCAGGCTTGGCTCCTTTAAAAGTTAGCTCTTTTTGACTTTTACCTTCTATTCCTTTAACTAAAGCATCCATCCAGGCAAAAACTTCTTCCTCAATCACACCTTTAAATTTAGCATCTTTAAGATGAACTCCTCCAACATAATTTTTGAGTTTACGAACTACTGGTACTGGGTCTTCACCCGATATGCCATAATTACTTGGGTCGATATTAGTATAAAAATTATCTCCAACTTTTTCTTTCATCTCTAAAAAAGTTTTTGAATCACGAACAGGCCAGGTAACTACTGATTCTAAAGCAAGCTTGAGTCCTCGCTCAGCACACATTCTAGCAGCCCAGGATAAATTTTCTGTCATATTATTCCAGGCAGTACCTCTATCTATGTCGTCTGGCCATGGTCCAGTAACCACTACCAAATGGTCACCTCCAAGTTCAACAGTTATATCAGCCATTCTCTCTAGAATTTTTTTATTATTCTTCACCTTGTTTTTGCCATAACCCCAAAATAATGAAGTTGAGAAAGAACCAACCTTCACATTACTTTCATATAAAACTTCACGTAGATCCTCTATCTTAGGAAATTCTGGTATTTGCTCCGAAATATAACCAAACCCAAAAGTTAGCTCTACCCCTCTATAGCCTATAGCTCCGATATTCTTTATTGCTTCAAACAAACTAATCCCAGCATTTTCATATTGAAGAGTTGAACATCCAAGTTTCATTTTCTCCTACTTCTTTGTCTTCTTGTTTTTTTTTACTTCGGTACCAGTAAATAATAAAAGGTTACTCTTAAGAAAAATAATAATATTTATTAGCTTATTAAAAACATTGTTAACTTTGGAAAACGTTTACGTAACCGTTTATATCATGTGGCTAAACTTTTGTCAAGTTCTTTTTGGTTTGTTCAGCTCTGAAGAACAATATTTTCGATTTTAGCAAAAATTCGGCAAATTCTTAAAAATTTTAACTTCTTGAATTTTAGGGGAGACTTATCTAAGGAGTCTGTGATAATATAATTATTAGCTTATGTGGGGATTTACCTGGAAAGCACCCTATGTGAAAGCTAAGGGTAGGAAGATAGCCGTATCTGTATCGGTTTGTTTGAAAAGTCAAGGTCAAGAATTTTAGTTCTTAGATCTTCTAAAAGCTGTTTAAACAATCCAGTAACGCTGCCAAATTCCTTTGAAATTTTCTCCTTTAGCAGACTGCCTTTCTCCATGAGCTGGGAGATGATATGGGCAATCTGAAGAAGAAGGTATAGATTTTTCATTGCCGTTTCATTTTGACTGTATGGGTGTTCCAGGTTAAATGTGTCCTTTC
>VGAU01000067.1 GCA_016870675.1 Actinomycetota bacterium
TTACTACTAATCTTGCATTAAATAATTCAGGAATCATATATGCAGTACTGTGGATTATATCAACACTGCCCAGCAGCTTTTCTTTTTTTTCCATAGAAGCATTATTCCATTTTCTTTTTAATATTGATGTGGGTAAATTTATTTGAGAAAAATTTACCTTACCGTACTTTCTAAATTCATCAATTATTCTTTTATGTTTCCAGTCGGTGGGAAAACAGTTATAAAAAAAGCTGTAAGCATTATACTCATTATTCTTATCTATTTTAAGTAAATATTTAAGCAGGTTTGCTGCATATATTCCTACTCCTCCAGACCTATCAAAATACCTGCTTACATCTATCCCTATCCTCATAATCTTCCCTTATTTCATACTTTTTATTACTTTATTAAAACTTTTCAATCGCTTTTGCCAGATGTAATTGTTTATTACCTTATGGTAACCTTGCATTCCCATTTTATCTCTTAAATCCTTATTGGCCAGTAATTTAACTATATATTCTGAAAGCATTTCTTTATCTCCAAATGGTGTAAGATAACCATTTATTCCATCTTCTATAAGTTCTGTAACTCCACTGCAGAATGCACCAATTACTGGTTTTTTATATAACCAGGCCTCTGGATAGGTAAGACCAAAAGACTCTGATTTTGAGACCATTACGAAAATATCACAACCATCAAGAGCATCTTTTTTTTCCTGTTCTGTTATATAATTTAATATAATGGTGTTTTCAAAAACATTCGCTTTCTGCTGGTGCAGGTAATCCTCAAAATCTTTTAATATTTGTCCAATAAGTACCAACTTTACATTAAATTTCTTCTCCCAGAGTATCTTCATTGCCTCTACTATGTGGTGTGAACCTTTATCATGAGTCTGGGTTGAAATTTGCAGTACCATAGGACCATCAATATTATATTTCTCCTTAAACCTGGTACCATTTCCTCCTACCACCTTATCTTCATCTATCCCTATACCTGCAATTATAATTTCCCCTCTATCATAACCGTAGTTAACCAGTTTCTCCTTTTCCATTTTAGTTTGGGTTAGTATTAGATTACTTCTAGCTAAAATTTCCTTGCTTCTATCATTAAAGAAAAGCTCAAAACTTTCTTCAGAATTTGGTTCTCCAAAATGCATAAGAGGTACACAGAGTAAGGGAATATTTTTACTTTTAGCATAAACTAAGGCTGGATATATCAGGTAATAGTGGGGATATACACCAGCTAATACAAAGTCATATTTATTAGGCAATAGTTTTAGATAAAACATATAAACATAATAACCAGACAGAAATATATATGGAAAACCAATTATATATTTGAGGTATCTTATGGGAAGCTTGCTAAACAGCTTAAGCAAGTTATTTTTATTAGGAGGATGAAATATCCTAAAACGGCTTATAAAAATATTTCCCAGTGTTTGCTTTGTTTGTTTAATATATCTTTTTTCCCTTAAGTGGAAAAAATCATTATCCCAAACATTAGTGGTAAATACATCTACTCTGTAATTTAGTTTTTCTAATTCCTGCGCCCATCTTAAAAAAAGACGCTCAGCTCCTCCCATGAAAGGATAAAATCTATGTACTATAAGCAGGCATCTTTTTTTCTTTTTTTTAGTCATAATTAAACCAGTCTAAGTAAATTTGAATCTTCTGCCAGTATTGAAATTTCATTTATAAATAAATCCTCAAAAACGTGACTTTCTTTTACCAATTCCAGATTGATATTTAGCTCCTCATTCTCCACATTCTTTATTAAACTGTTTGGAAGTTTTACAAATTCAGTATTCCACCCATAATCCAGGGTAACTGTGGTGGAAAAATTACCTGCATATATGCTCAATTTCTTACCTTGATTTTCATAATTCCTGTAATGAATCTGTAAATAATAATTTTTATTTTTCACATAATCTATGGTAAATCTGCAGTCCCCTTTATTAAATAGATATCTTCCCCTGGGTATTGAATTTATAATATTAGACCAGCCACTACCAATACCAGCATCATTTATTCCCATCAGTACTCTATTAGATATAGTGCCATATTTTTCAAAATGTGGTTTTATAATATCTACAAATTCTGGATTTATATTCTTGGTATCAGATTTAAAGTAAGTTGGGTGTAGCATTTTCCACCAGTCATATTTTTTAGCTTTTTTTCTGGCAAATAATTTCTTTATCACAAAAAATGGAAATCTGCTAAAAAATATAAGGTAAATAAAGAATTCTCTAAAGAAATTAGCAAAATCCAACCTCTTAATCAGTGGCCATATAAAATCACCAAACTCATAGTTAGTTATTCTGGGAAAGATGTTTATCACAAAAGATAGAGGGAAATTTTTAAGGATAAAAATAAATCTGGATCTTTTTATATAAAAATGTTTTTTTACTGAAAAAACACCTAAAGAAGCAGAAAACTTATGATAAATTACTGCACTCTCTACATAGTCCACTGTAAACTCAGTATATTTCCAGGTCCTAAAGCATAAGTCACTGTCCTCATAATACATGAAATAATCATGATCGTATAAGCCAATCTGCTTAAATACTTCTGTTCTTACCAGGGTTGCGCAACCGGTTACAGCTAAAACGGGCCCACTTTCTCTATCACATTTTTTATCCAGCTCAAAGAAATCTCTATCCCAGCCATAACCAGAATAATTTATATTGACCCCGGTACTGTTAATATATTTTGGCCAGTGATTTAGTAATATTTTACCACTTAGTATTCCTGCTTTTGGGTTTTTATGGCTGTATTCAATTAAATTTTCAAGCCATCTATTATCCAGCTTTATATCATTATTTAGTACTCCAAAAAATTTAAAATCACTGCCACCTAGCTTTTGTTTAAGTACCTGATTTATTGCCTTTCCGAAGCCAATATTTCTCTTATTCTCTATCAACTCTATATTAGGATAGTTTTCCTTTATGAATCTAACACTATCATCTGCAGAATTATTATCTACTATAATTACTGAAAAATTCTTATAAGTCTGATTAAAAATAGATTCCAGGCACTGGGCAAGGTGCAGTTTACCATTAAAGTTTATAATAATTAATGCTACCCCAGGCTCATTCATGAAATTTTCTCTATGGTAATTTTAGAATTAAGATTAGCTATTCCTTCTGCTTTTTCATTTTTTAAAACATTTATGGTAAGCATATTATTAACCCAGTCACAATATGTTTTTGAATCTTTATAACCCACAGCGGGAGTAACATAGTAATTGCCGCCAATAATGGTTACTTTGAAAGCAAATTCTACTCTTAAGCTTTCGTCCTTGTCATAAACTTCGGTTTTAAGGTTATTAGTCCTGGTATTGGTACCATAAACAATATTATCTTTAATGTCAGTGATTCTAATACCAAAAATTGGGCCTTCAACTTTCCTATTAAATTTAATATCTAAAGCTATCTTAACCTCATCACCATATTTACAATAGTCCAGTTTATTTTCATTTTCGTCCAGCAGCCTTATATCAGTTACCATGGCATCGCCAGAGCCAAACCTTTTTATGGCTTGCTCTGAATCCAGTCTGGATAATTTTTCAATGTCCTCACCATCTACTACCTTTATGTTGCTTTCAATAACCGTCTTGAATATTTTTTTTCTTTCTTCTCTTTGCTGGTCTTCTGCCCTCTTTTTTTCAAGTTCTTCAACATATGCCCTGTACTGGCTAACCACCCTTATAGGATTCCCTAAATCTACAATTTTACCTTCCTTTAGGAATGCAGCCCTGCTGCATAAATCAGATATGGTTTCAAGATCATGGGAAACTATAATAATAGTTTTACCTCGTTTCATGATGTCATATATGGCTTTATAGCATTTAGCCTGAAATGACTGATCCCCTACAGCTAAAACTTCATCCACCAGCAATATATCCGGATTAACATTTATGGCTATGGAAAAGCCCAGCCGCATATACATACCAGAAGAATAATTCTTAACCGGAGTATCAATAAATTTTTCAAGTTCTGAAAATCTTACAATCTGATCAAATCTTTTATCCACTTCTCTTTTTCTCATACCCAGTATAGCAGAATTAATATATATATTTTCCCTACCTGTAAGGTCAGGATGAAATCCTGCTCCGAGCTCCAGAAGTGCTGACAGTGAGCCATTCACTATAACTTCTCCACAGGTAGGCAGAAAAATTTTTGCCATAAGCTTCAATAACGTGCTCTTTCCTGAACCGTTAGGTCCAATTATGCCGAATGTCTGCCCATTGTTCACTGCAAAGGATACATTGTCTAGCGCCAGGAACTCTTCATATGTTGTTCGCTTTCTTGTAAGAATAGTATTTTTCAAGCTCGGAATCTTTTCATGATATATTCTGTACATTTTTGATACAGACTTTATGTCAACTGCTATATTATCTCCAGAATTTTTGATTCCACTTCCTCTATAATTATTTACTCTTTCGCTCATTTAATTAAATTTCCTCTGCAAATCTGGGCTCTAATTTTTTAAAAACAAAATAACCAACAAAAAATACTAGTAGTGTTATTCCTAAAGCAATCAAAGTCTCTGGAATACCAGGAAAGCCAGCACCTTCCGGATATTTCACATAATAGAAAATATTTCTGTAATAGGCGGTATATATGGTCATGGGGTTAATTTTTATTATAAATTGAAACCTTTCCGGAACCATTTCTAAAGGATAGATAATAGGGGTCCCAAAAAACCATACCATCATAATAATAGTTATTAAATGTTGAAGATCTCTAAAATAAACATTTATAGCTGAAACTAAAAGGGTCATACCCACAACCAGAAAGAATTGTATGAATATAGCTACAGGTAATACATAAAGAAATAAATAGAACTTATATCCCAGAACAGTAAGTACGATAAATAAAGCAACAAGCTCGAAAAGAAAATTAAAAAAGTTGGCAAATACAATAGACAAAGGAATTATTTCCCTCGGGAAATAAATTTTATTTACAAGATTGCTGTTGGCAATAATACTTCCTGCACCATAGTTAACTGAATTAGAAAGAAAATTAAATGGAAGCAAGGCACAGATTAAAAAAATTGCAAACTCCTTAATCCCTGCCCTCAGTACAATTGAAAAAACAAAGGAATAAACAAGCATGGTCAATATAGGATTTAAAAGTGACCAAAGAAATCCAAGAACAGACCCCCTGTATTTTACCTTTAATTCTTTTTTAGTAAGGCTAACTATAAGTTCACGATATGAAAACAATTTTCTAATATTTGCTATCAACCTTATTTAACTCCCATTATTACATATTCCAAATTGCCAAATATTATATCATCTAATATTTCTAAATTATTGTTTATTTTTCTTAGAACCTTATTTAATTCTTTATCGTTTATTTGATGTTTTATAAACTTTAACCTTTGTTCTTTTGGAACAGGACTTTTGTATATTATTTTTAAATTCCTAAATCCAACTTTTTGAAATGTATAGCTAAGTGTTTCTGGAGAAACCAGGTTTATATGAGTTGGATCAATAACATAAGCTCTTGATTGAGCATAAAAGGAATTGGGATTTATGGTATCTATCAGTATCACTGAATCTTTTTCCATTTTTTCCCAGGCAGTGTTGATTATAGTAAAAATATCTTTAAAATCAAGATGCTCTACTATCATGGATAAAAAAATATTACCTAAACTTCCCTGGTAATTTTTAAGATAACTTATAGCATCTGCATACTCTACTTCCAAACCCTTATCCAGACACCTTTTTACCATCTGCCTATTAGAATCTATGCCAAATGCTTTTATTCCATTTTCTTTAAGCAGCTCTAAAAATTCTCCCCTTCCGCAACCAATATCCAGAACACTTTTTTGTTTATTTATATAATCTAAATAAATTTTTTGCCTTTCCTTTACCAACTCTTCAGGACCCCTGAACTGATCTTCAAACTTCGAATAATCAAAATTTGAAGGAAAATCTATCCATACCTTATATTCTAATTTTTTAAGTCTATCTTCTATATCATCTACTTTATCCCGAATATTAATAATTTTTCTACTAACTTCATCTAAATTAGATAGAACTTCCCTATTAAAATCATATACAGCTTTATTATATGCATTTTGACGGTTTACAAGGGGTCTTAGGAATAAAA
Source organism: Actinomycetota bacterium (assembly GCA_016870675.1). Taxonomy (GTDB): domain Bacteria; phylum Actinomycetota; class Humimicrobiia; order Humimicrobiales; family Humimicrobiaceae; genus Hydromicrobium. The sequence goes on from VGAU01000067.1 coordinate 6,098, forward strand.
AAAGAATATTTGAATACAGATTTTTTATCTTTCTAAAAAAACCAATGTCACCAGAAACTGGTATTTTTCTTAAATTACTAAAATTTTCTAACCTGCTGGTTACTTCTCTTAATCTACTAGAAAACATATTAAATAAATGGTAAATACATAAAATTTAGCGTTCATTATATCATTAATTGGGTGTTAGAAAAATAGAAGCAGCCAGCTATAAACTAATTAATTACCATAGATTCGATTTGCAAAAAGCAGTATCTTATCAGTGTAGATGTTTGAAGGCGCCCATCTAGCATTTAAGGTACCAATAGTGGTGTTTCCATTAAAGTAATGGGAATCTGAATGTCTGGGATCGTAAGTTTTTGAACAATACTCATTTATATGAGATGGATATACATACCATGCTAAATGGGCATAATGAGCTATGATACCCAATTCTTCAGAATCAAACCTGCAGCCAACTGCATCAGGACCGGTAACTCCCAGGCCACAGAAGTTATTCCATTCAGGCTTAGCTATTCCTCCGAATTCTAGAAATCCTGTTTCATGGCACATCATAGCCCACGCTATATCAGCCCTGATATTAAATGCTTGCCCCCATTTTATATATAATGGAGCCAGTCTTCTAGCCCAATTTACTTTAGATGAACTTCTAATTTCAAATATCCTAACCAGCTGATCAACAGTTACATCAATATAGCCAACTATATTGGTACTATTGGTTATAACTGTTCCTCCACTAACAGAGCTTGTACTTCCAGAGCTGGTGCTTCCAGCATAATTTATGGCAACAGTTACATATTTCCAACCAAGATTTGGGTTATAAGCATAAATATAGAGAGTGTGAACTCCATTTGACAATTTAGATCCATTAATACTTAACTTAAAACCACTATTGGTAAAGTTTGCTTTCCCAAAATTAGAAGCAACATCAGGTCTTGCAATACCATACTGAGCGACACCCAACATGTTTTGCTCACCATTTGCTGGTCCATCATAGACATGTATGGCTGTAATTCCAGTAGAATTTATAGCACTCTGCTCTACTGCCCAACCAGCTAGTTCAAAGTCACCTGATAGCTGTTGATTAGGAGAAGGCAGGTCAACATTTATGAGAGCCTTAGGTTTACCGGAGCTGGCATAGCTTGTACTAGTATTAGCACTGGTATTTGTAGTAGAACTACTAGTAGTGCTCTGATTATTATTAGAAGTATTCGAACTACCACTATAATTTATGGCAATAGTTGTATATTTCCACCCCAGGTTCTGGTTATAAGCATAAATATAGAGAGTGTGAACTCCATTTGATAATTTAAAGCCATCAATACTTAACTTAAAACCACAATTTGTTAAATTATTTTTACCAAAATAATCAGCTACATCTTTTCTTGGTATTCCATAAGTAGCGACACCCAACATGTTTGGCTCTCCATTTGCTGGTCCATCATAGACATGTATGGCTGTAATTCCTGTAGAATTTATAGCACTCTGCTCTACTGCCCAACCAGCTAGTTCAAAGCTACCTGATACCTGTTGATTATTTTTTAGTGAATCTATGTTAATTAATACTTTTTGTGTCCCTGAACTATTATAATTCTGATTAGAAGTACTGTTATCAGTGGTATTTGTAGTATTAGTTTCTACTGTTCCCTGTACCGGAGTACTTATACTGTTATCCTGATTTCCAACATTGCTACCATCATTTAATACATTTACCTTTACAGTGATATAAGCCCATCCTAATTGTTCATTATGCGCATATACATACAGAACATGGGTACCCTTTGCTAATCTGCTGCTATTCACCCCTAAAGTAAACCCACAGTTTGTAAAATTAGCTTTACCGAAGGATTGTGCAACATCAGGCCTGGCAATACCATAAGTAGCAATTCCTACCTGATTTTTAGCACCTGCAGCAGGACCATCATATACATGTACAGCAGTTATTTCAGGTGAATTTATTCCACTTTTTTCAACAGCCCAACCTTTCAATTCAAAATTACCACCAATTGTTTGGCTGTTTGTTGGTTCGTCTATATTCACAAGAACCCTGGTTGCTTTGTAAGTACCGCCAGCTGTACTACTGCCGGGTGTAATATTTCTAGCATAATTACTTATTCCATTAAAAAGCCCACTGGCGATTTTATTTAAAAACCCATCATCTTTAAGTAAATTAGCTTCATCAGGATTTGACAAAAATACACATTCTACCAATGCTGCTGTAATCCCTGTATTTTTTATAACTTTAAAATCTG
>VGAU01000068.1 GCA_016870675.1 Actinomycetota bacterium
GCAGTAGCTCAAGGTTAGTCTTGAACGAACTTAGAATCATCATTAGAAACGGCATCAAGGTAAAGGAAAGGCCCAGGATCAAAATTAAATAGATTAACCATTGCCCCTGACCTATTTTTAGAGAAAACCGACTGGGCTTTGTCAATTTGGTTGTTGTTTCTTTCGAAAGACTTGAAATATCCATTTTAGTACTCCCATTTTGTGCGTAACACGCGCATTTGAAATATAGTAATACTCATCACGATCAGAACTAAGACTAAGGATTGAGCAGCTGCCCAGCCCATTCGGTGATATCGAAATGCATTCTTATAAATGTCCAACACGAGCACCTGTGTATTGTAGCTAGGACCGCCATCCGTCATAACCTGGATAATATCGAACACTTGAAAGGATGAAAGCATTGTCATCACACATACGAACAATAACGCCGGACGTATAAGCGGGATCATTATCTTTGAGAATGATTGCCAACGGTTGGCTCCATCAATAATTGCCGCCTCTCTAAGCATTTTAGGAACTCCCTGTAGAGCTGCGATAAAGATGACTACATTGAAGCCGTAGTCTTGCCAGAGATATGCAAAGATTACTGCCCACATCGATACCGAGACCCCCATGAACCCGGCTGTTGGGTCGGAGAGCCAGGCTTTGGGTGTCCCTCCGAAGAATCTTATGATCTGGTTTATCCAGCCTGACTGTGGATGGTACAGGCTCATCCAGATCAAGGCAACACCAACCGAAGACGTCAAAACCGGCATGAAATAGATCGTCCGGAACATGGTTTTGAAACGCTGACCGATTGACTCAAGCAGCCAGGCCAACGGTAGTGTGATTGCCAGATTTAGCGGCAACACTGCAAAGGCAAAAATCAATGTGTTCTTCAGACTTACTCTGAATATACGCGCCTGAACGGATGTGCCTTTTACCATTTCAACAAAGTTACCCAAGCCTACAAACGGATTGCTGCCGCCCAGCCCCAGAAATAGTCCACCCCTTCGTACGGGGCTGTATTCGAAGAATGTTAACAATAATGCCCAGCCAAGCACAAAGATGCTTAAAGATACATAAAGCAACAAGGGAACAGTAACCCAAAGCACAAAACGACCTTTTGCAGCAGCCAGCCCGCCACCCTTCGGCGTAACATTTTGTTTTAGTTTTATTCTCATCGGTAATTCCCTCTGCGTTTGATTTGTGTGTAATTTAGTCTTGTTTGAAAATTCGAAAGATCATTCTGACAGAGGTGTGGAAATCACACCTCTGTCTTTTGGACTTACTAAATCTCATTTATTGCCATTATATCAGATACCCTATGTCTGGACAGCCTATCCATCACCAGACTGAAGTCTGTTTGTTTAACGGCAGACTAAAAGGTGCCGTTAGCCTCCGCGTCAATGGCTTCCAGAGCATTATCTACCGTTTCCACACCTTGCAGAACGTTCAGCAGGTGGGGATAAATGATCTCGTACATTATCAAGTCTCGGTCAGGCATATTGCCCAAATATTCACCGTATAGCAGAATATCCAGCGCCTTGGCCACCCAGGGCATCTGTTCAGCAATCTCAGGTGCTTCTGCAGCAGATGGCATGGCCGGGATCGTGCCGCTTGCCAGATTGAATTGTATTACATTCTCTAAGACAGTGGTAACGAATTTTACGAAATCCCAGGCTATATCCTGGTGCTCACTGTTGGGCGAGACGTACAAGCCCCAACCAGAATCTGCAACAAAGACCGGGTCTCCCTGAACAGGCGGCAGATAGTAGTAATCCCACTCGTCTGCAAAATCCGGGAAGTTTAGTTGCCCCTCAGCGATAGCCCAGGTCCCGATGTAACCAATGCCCACCATTCCATTAAAAAAAGCATCAATAACAAAGTTGGTTTCGTCGTTAAACAGAAGTGGATCTACAACACCCATCTCTACAGAATTAACCATCCATTCCACCTGAGCTCTTGCTTCGGGTGTGTTGAATGTAAAACCTGTTCGGTCAGTGTTCCAGTAATCCCCACCTCTTTGCTTAATACCTGCCAGGAAGGATGCCGTAGTTGGGTCTGCAGATGTAAAATGGAAACCTGCGGTGGTCATCATGCCGCTGGCGTCTTCCACTGTCAAGGCCTGTGCATCCGCCAGGACATCGTCCAATGTTTCCCATTTGGGTGGATAGATCAGGCCTGCTTCTTCGAATTTAGTCTTGTTCACCAGAACACCACCGTATTCGCAGTTAAACTCTTGTGGTAAACCATACAGTATGCCGTCAATTATGTATCCTCCTAGCGGAGCTTCGTAAAAGATCTCCTGGGCATCTTCGAGCGGCAACACCTCAGCCGGAAGCGGGGCCAACCTTTCAAAATACTGCGAAGTCCATGTGCCAAATAATTGAATGATATCCGCTTCTTCACCAGCAGGCATGGCCGTCTGCAACGTCTGGATATAAAGATTATAATCAAAGTGCTCCAGTTGGATGTCCACATCGGGGTGATCAGCCTCGTAGGCAGCAATCAGAGCCTCGTAGCCAGCGATGAAAGCGTTGTTGGTATGAACCCACATACTTACAACCGTTTTGCCCTCGCCTTCAGCTTCCTCTTCAGATGGAGCAACTTCCTCGACCGCTTCTTCTACTGCTTCTTCTTTACAACCTACACCTATAAAATTCAGAGAAAGGATGAAGATTGCACTCAGTAAACAGATAAACAACTTTTTCATTTTCACTCCTTACTTTAAAAATTAATAATATTTGTGATAAAATCTATCCTGAGATTTGTTTTAAATGATGGTGCTACCTGATACTAAAACAAATCTCACTTATTTTAGTCTCATAAATATAACCTCCTTTTTTAGAAATATTTTTTAATGACTTACTTGCTGCTCTTCAGACTTTAAAATTGACAATATGGAATTTTTTTTATATAACACCTCCTCCCAGCTCTTCCTTGTCTAATTAAGTCAAAATTAAAAAATTACTCTAGTTAATTCTCTATATGAGACTTATATAAAATATTCTATCTCATATTATCATTGTATAATCAAGGTTTTTTGGTTTATCTGGATTCAAATTTTTCTTAATAGTTTTTATGTAAGCCAATATCTGAAATATAGGAATATTTATAAATGACTTAATAATATCAAATTTAAAATTTGAATCAGAAAGTAAATAATCTATATTCTTACTATCAACAATACTAATATCTTTGCTTCCCACCAGTAAAACTTTAGATTCTAGATTTAAAATTTCCTTGAATATTTCCTCAGTTTTAAAAAGACTTTTACTCAAAGTTAAAATTAAACACAAACTCTCTTTATTGACTAAAGATTTAGGTCCATGGTTAAACTCGTATAAATGATAAGAATATGAAGGAACCTGAGACATCTCTTTCATCTTTAAATCAGCCTCAACAGCCAGGCCATAATTAAATCCACTTCCTAATACAAAATAAGAACTAAAATTGTTTTTGTCTACATAATATTCAATATCATCAAATAGCTTAGAAATATTTTCACCCAAATAATTGCTCAAATCCTTAAATTCATATAGCATATCCTTATTGTTTAAAAATTTAGTCAGTATCAGGCAATATGCAAATAACATAGCTGAAAACGATACTGTCATAACAATGCTCTTCTCAGCAGCTCCTTTACATATAAAATGGTAATCAGAAAATTTTGAGATAGTACTTCCCTCTTTACAAGAAAAAGTGAAAGATTTTACATTTTGTCTGTCTTTTAACAGCTTTACCACATTAATGCTCTCAGTTGTTTCACCTGATCTTGAAAATCCTACAATTATATATTTTTTATCTTTATTGATGTAAATATCTGTGTTTATTAATAATTCTGAACTTGGTAAAGCAAAACAGCTTCGCCCATCAAGCAATGATTTGGTAAAAAAAGAAGCTGATTGAGAAAGATTGTATGATGAACCACAACCAAAAAATATTATTTCATCATAATTATCAGAAAAAATATTTAAATCCAAGCTAACCTTCTCACCAACAACATCGCTGTAAACTTTTCTCCAGCTTTCCACCTGGTTCATTATTTCTCTGTAAGTATAACTTTGATTTTTCAATTTACCTTCCTCTTATTCCTTAAATATAATTTATAAAAATTAATCTACCTTCCTAATTAGTTCCTTCAACTCAAGGAACTTTTCCTTGTTTCCAACTCCGCCCAAATATTCTACACTCTTAGCACCGCATATATTGGCAATCTTTAGACTTTTCTCAATGTTTAAATTATCTATATATCCATAAATAAACCCTGCATCAAAATTATCACCTGCACCTGTGCTATCCTTGAAATTTACACTCAATTGATCCCCGCTGTAGTAATTTTCTCCATCTCTTGCTATATAACCTTCACTTCCTAATTTAATAACTACCGTCTTTACAACTCTACCCAATTTATTAAGAGCGTCTTTGATATTGGATTCTTTTGTAATCTGAAGAGCTTCTTTCTTATTTGCCAAAAAAACATCGATATTTCCTAAAATCCTATAGATTTCTTCTCCCCATTTATTTTCAGGATCATCGTTAGTATCAAGTGAAAAGGTAACATTTTTATAATTACTTTTAATATCATTAATTAGTTTCACGTAATCAGCTTTTAGATTTTTCATCATATAATATGATGAAAAATGAACATGCCCTATATCTTCAATATTCTCAAACATAACTTCATCTGCATTTAAGCTACTAACCAGATTAAGAGAGGAAATCTGATATTTGTCCTTTTTATATGATAAGTTTATGGTTATTCCTGTCTCACCACTTTTTTTGATAACCAATTTATCGGTAATAACTCCATAGTCTTTTAATTTACTAATTAGAAATTGCCCTAAAAAGTCATTACTGATTTTGGAAGTGATATAAGTTCTTATACCCAATTTAGATAAAACAGCAGAAAAAATTCCACCTGAACCACCAATGTCTATAAAATGATTTCGAGCAACAATTTCTTTTCCTATCTCTGGAAAATCTTTAAATTCATTTAAAACTAAATCTACGTTAAGATCACCTATAACTAAACAACTCTTTGTCATAATCACCCCATCTTTTTATTATTAAACATTTAATTTCTCATTTATATTAATCAAATTAAATGCTCTAAAATATTTATCCATACCCTCCTCTATCTTCATTATTACCCAGTTCTCAGCATCTATTCCATTTAGTTCTAAATTTCTATATAGTTTATTCTGTGCACATCTAACTTCCTGTAAAGCCCATACATAGCGACAGCTTGTTTTTATTATCCATTCTTTCCTTTCATTGCTTAATGATCTAAGATCCTTTTCATCATCTTTAAGCCATTTCTTCCATCTATTAGAATCAAATACTGCCTTTTCTAAGATTTCTTTAAAATTAGACCTACATCCTATTTTATCTTCTTTATAAAGTTTATCTTCAATTGCACATAATTCTTTTAACCCATCATATTCAAGTATGGTAAATTCAGGTCCGACATTTGCTGCCCCCATTCCACTTTTTGGATAATCCTCCGGGTTTGAAACAAAATCAGTATAATGTCCTTTTATATAGGAATTATAATCCTTTGCAATTTCTACTATCTTTTTAGCAACTACTGGATCAAATGTCGAAGTATGCAGATCTGTTCCTACCTTACCTACTATAAAAGATGGCCAGGCATAATCCAGACCAATCTTTTGCAAACCATCTTTTAGTAATTCCAGGAACTTTTTAAAAATAGCCATATCTGCCAGCCCACCATGTACTTCTTCGGTTCCAACCTCATAAGATACTGACTTTATTTTTTTTGATTTGCGAAAATTTTCTACATGAGAGATCAGTTCTATAGTTCTTTCCACTACAGTTTCTATTTTTATCTGACCAGAAAAAATATCTACCGTGGGATCTATATGCAACAGATCATAGCCAGCCAGCAGCGCAGCTTCAAATGATTTTTTAATCCAACTCATAGACTTTTCCAGATTCCATTTTTCTATAGTTTGTATATCTTTTACCCAGGGGCCTCCGTGGTCAACAGCAACAATTATTGGACCACTGTATCCAATACTATAAGACTGCTCTTTTATTTTTCTAACTAAATCATATTGAGTCCATCCAGTGTACCCCCTATCTATATCCACTTGATTTAGAGTGGCAGCAAACTTTATAGGAGCATGTGCTCTTTTTGCTGCACGAAGTGCAGCTTTAAGAACATTTTCTGAATTGGGACAAACCGCAAATAGTGTACTGCCTTCCTTTTTTCTTTGTGACATATCTTTTAATTTTTCCAGCAACAAATCTACTATTGGAATAGATTTTTCTTCTGATATCTCTCTTAATTTGCTGTTGTCAATTTTTTCTCTAATTTCCATTTAATTACAGATAATAAATTATTACAAACTTTATTAAAATTATTTTAAATATTAATGAATTTTTTTGAATTTATTAATGAAATAATACCATATTGAGTTATATTGTCAATATTTTTTAAGAATTATTAATAATAAGTGTGATAAAATCTATTCTGAGATTTGTTATAAGTGGTAGTGATAGCAGTCACCGAGACAAATCTCAACCACTTTAATTTTACAGGCATCATTTCCTTTATGTTTTAGAAATGCTTAATGAAACACTGTCTAATGATCTATTTACACTTTCTGGTTTTTGACTGATAACATATGATTTCTTTATTTGTAAACTTCTACATAACCTTCTGCACAAAAACATAACCCATCACTTTTTTCTAAATAATATTTGTTAAATTTATATACATCGGTTACCCAAAAGTACAAAGACATAGGTTACCTTAATGAATATTTGTTTAAGGACATCGTACACCCATATCAGTAATCGTCTATACTGGTCTCAAAAACTAAGGAGGCCAGAATGGATGAGTCTGAGATTAAAAAACAAGCGATTTCAAGATATGAAGATGGTGAGTCCCCCAAACAAATATATCAAAGTCTTGGCAAAAGCAAAAAATGGTTTTTCAAATGGCTTAATCGCTACAAGGAAGGAAATGAGAACTGGTGGGAAGAGCTTTCCAGAAGACCACACACTAGCAAACAAAAGATTGGCAAGGATATGGAACAGGCAATAATTGATACAAGAAAAGAACTTGAGAGGACACTATATGCCCAGATAGGGGCACTTAATATCAGCTGGCACCTTGAAAAGCAGGGTATAGGTCCTCCCCCTATTTCCACCATAAACTACGTGCTCAAGCGAAATAGCCTGGTTAAAAAACGGAAAAAGTATGAACCTAAGGGAACTGATTATCCAGCTTTAAAGGCAACCTATAGCAATTTTATACACCAGTTTTATGTGGTGGGGCCAAGGTATCTAAAGACAGACGGACGTTTTTATTCGGCCAATGCCATCGATACCTATGACAGAAGATGCTGTATAAACCCTGTAAGGAGGCAGACAAAAACTGATATTATGGCCTCACTATTGCGCTGTTTTACCGTCCTGGGCATACCAGAATACCTTCAGATGGACAATAAACTGCCTATGAGAGGTTCCAATAGATACCCTCACTCATTCGGCCTTGTAATAAGACTTTGCCTTTACCTTGGCATTCAACCTGTATTTATCCCCATTGGAGAACCCTGGAGAAATGGAATAATAGAAAGATTTAATGATGTCTTTGACAAGTCCTTTTTCAGGTCCCAGTATTTTAAAAGCTTCTATCAGGTGGTATCCCAGGCCAAAGGGTTTGAGAGTTTCCATGATAAAAACCACAGGTACAGCACCCTGGAGGGTAAGACCCCTTTAGAGAAGATGACAGGTAATCTAAAGTATCTTCCCAAAAACTTTAAGGTTCCCTCCAGGCTTGGTATATCTGCCGGGTATGTTCACCTGGTGAGGTTTATCAGAAGTAACAGGATCCTGGATATATTCGGGGAAAAGTTTGCCATGCCGGTAGAGCTTGAGTATGAATATGTCTGGGCTACCATTGATACAGAAGAGGAGACCCTTTCGGTATACCATGACTCTGTCCTTGTAGATAAAATGGATTATCCTTTACCAAAGACTTATATTCAATTATCAAAGATCGACCTATAGGAGGAGCCTATAGTTATACAGAGTAACCTATGTATTTGTATTTTAACTCATTAAACTGAGTAACCTATGTCTTTGTATTTATTATATAATAACTAAGATATATTAATTTAAAAGGATGTACTCTAATTCCGGACAGCCTCTAAGATAGGAAAACAACGTTTTATTATTCTTTTATTTTAGTTTTATAAATAGTATGGTCTTGCTGGTAAACCCAACAAAGACTCTCTCCATCCCAAGCTAAGTCTCTTATTCCTCCACTTTCCTTGG
>VGAU01000069.1 GCA_016870675.1 Actinomycetota bacterium
AGGAGAGATAAAAAGAATAATAAGGAAATATAAATATAATAGAATATATGATTTAAAAGAAGTTATTGCCGTGTTTTTAAAACAAACTTATATTAGAAATTATGAATATGAGAAAATTGATTATATAGACACGGTTCCGGGTAAACATATGGAAATACTGTGCAGATCATTATCAAAGTTAATTAAAATTCCATTTGCTGATAATATATTAAGAGTGAAAAAAGTTATAAAGCAGCAGGGCCTTGATTTTATGCAAAGAAAGACCAATATAAAAGAAGCATTTAAAGTTAAGAATTGTCTCATGAGCTCGGGAAAAAATCTGCTGCTGGTAGATGATGTCTGGACTACGGGAAGCACATTGGGTGAGATTGCCGGTGTTTTAAAAAGAGCAGGTGCAGATAGAATTTATTTATTAACTCTGGCCAGGGGGTTATAAACGGAGTGACAAGATTAAATGGAATTGTAAAATGGTTTAGCCCTGAGAATGGATTTGGTTTTATAGAAGCAGAATCAAAGGAAACCGGAGATATTTTTGTAGACTACTCTTCTATACAGGCAGATGGATTTAAAACACTTGGGAGGGGCCAGAAAGTAGAATTTGAATTTGAAAAAGATGAAAGGGGCAATGTAGCAAGAAATGTGATAATAATAAAGTAATGTATTGGGGCGGCATTAAGATATTTCTTATATAAACTTTCAAATAAATTAAAACTAAGGAGGAGATAGATTGGAATTCATTATTAAAAGCAGGAATATTCAGTTAGATGAAGAAATCCGGAACTATGTAGAGAGAAAAATTAGAAGGAAGATAATTAAAATTTTAGATAAAATAATAAAATTAGAAGTAAAGTTTATCTTTGATAAAAATCCAAGGATTAATTTAAATAACCAGATAGAAGTTACTGTTTTCACAAGTGGCGCAGTTATTAGAGCGACTGATTCAGGAACTGATCTTTTTGAAGCTGTAGATAAAGTTATTAGTAAATTGGAAAGGCAGGTAAAAAAATACCGGGAAAAGTTGATAAATAAGGGAAGAAAGAGCAGTAATCTAAAGGAACTTGACGTGCCTAAAACTGATGAACAGCAAACTAGAAGTATTGATAGTAAGATTAGAAAAGCAATAGTAAAGACCAAAACTTTTACTTTAATACCAATAACTCCGGAAGAAGCAGTATTACAAATGGAGTTACTGGGACATGATTTTTTTGTTTTTATTAATTCGGAGACTGAAAGAACTGCGGTAGTATATCGCAGAAAAGATAAAAATTATGGTTTGATAGAACCTGCTCTATAATTTAGTTATTATTACAAAGGTGACGGCAAATGTTTAAAAATATTGGAAACATCCTTAAATTTGGTGAAGGTAAAAAAATAAAAAAATATGAAGAGATAGTTAGCGCTGTAAGTAATCTTGAAAAAGATATAAGTTCGCTTACTGACAACGAGCTGGCTGCAAAAACTATAGATTTTAAACAGAGATATGAGAACGGCCAGAAACTGGAGGAATTGATGCCGGAAGCTTTTGCAGTGGTAAGGGAGGTAGCAAAAAGAACTCTTAATATGCGCCATTTTGATGTTCAAATACTGGGAGGTGTTGTTCTTTACGAGGGAAAAATTGCTGAAATGAAGACAGGTGAAGGAAAGACACTGGTTGCAACGCTGCCTGTGTATTTAAATTCCTTTACTGGCAGGAGTACTCATCTGGTTACAGTTAATGATTATCTGGCAAAGAGAGATAGCGAGTGGATGGGCAATATCTATAAGTTTCTGGGACTGAAAGTAGGTCTTATCCAGCATGAAATGTCCACCCTTGAGAAAAAAGAACAATACCGGTCTGATGTAATATATGGCACCAATAATGAGTTCGGGTTTGATTATTTGAGAGATAATATGGTAATGGATAAGGAAAATATGGTACAGGATGGTCACTGGTATGCCATTGTTGACGAAGTTGACAGTATTCTTATAGATGAAGCAAGAACTCCTCTTATCATTTCCGGGGTCGCTTATGGAACTACTGAAATTTATAGGAAATTTACACAAATAGTACCACGACTGGAAATAGATGAGGACTTTGAAATAGATGAAAAGGCAAGAACAGCCGCAATTACAGAGAAAGGCGTCGAAAAAGTTGAAAGAATACTTGGCATAGAAAATTTATACGATCCTTCTAATTTTCTATACATACATGCTTTAAATCAATCTCTTAAAGCCTATCATCTATTTAAAAGAGATGTAGATTATATGCTGAAAAATGGCGAGATAATTATTGTTGATGAATTTACTGGAAGACTGATGCCTGGCAGAAGATACAGCGAGGGGCTGCATCAGGCTATAGAGGCCAGGGAAAGAGTAAAAGTGAGGGATGAAAATCAGACACTTGCCACCATTACTATTCAAAATTATTTTAGAATGTATGAGAAATTAGCGGGCATGACCGGTACTGCGCTAACAGAAGCGGCCGAATTCAGGCATATTTATGGGCTTGAAACTGTGGTTATACCTACTAATGAACCAATGATAAGGAAAGACCTTCCTGATCTGATTTATAAAACTGAACAGATTAAATTTGATAATGTTGTAGAGGATATAGTTTCCAGATACAACAGAGGTCAACCGGTACTGGTGGGGACTATATCTATTGAAAAGTCTGAGAGACTTAGCAACATGCTGAAAAGAAGAGGTATACCCCATGAAGTTTTAAACGCAAAATATCATGAAAAAGAAGCACAAATCATTGCCAAAGCCGGGCAAAAAAATTCAGTTACTATTGCTACAAATATGGCGGGAAGAGGTACAGACATAGTCCTTGGCGAAGGAGTCGTAGAACTTGGAGGTCTTCATGTATTTGGAACAGAAAGGCATGAGAGCAGAAGAATTGATAATCAGCTCAGAGGAAGAAGCGGCCGCCAGGGAGATATTGGTTCAAGCCAGTTTTACCTGAGCACAGAAGATGATTTGCTGAGACTTTTTGGATCGGAAAGGATTTATAGGATAATGGAGACCTTTAATTTTCCAGATGATTTACCAATACAACATCCTATAATAAGCAGGGCAATTGAGAATGCACAGAGGCAGGTAGAAGGGAGAAATTTTGAAATAAGGAAGCATGTTCTTGAATACGATGATGTTATGAATAAGCAGAGAGAAGTGATTTACGCTAGAAGAAAGAAAATTTTAGAAGAAGAGAATTTAAGGTCAGTAGTTTGCGAAATGATTAAAGACATAATAGGAAGAAGCGTTGATATTCATATAAATCCCGGTGATTATCCGGAAAATTGGGATTTGGAGACGCTATCTAATTATATGACTCCTTTATTTTCCACCGATATAATAACTGATATCATAGACAGGAAGAAATTTGGCGAAAGTAAGTGGGATATCAGTATTTTAAAGGAAAAATTGGCGGGAAGAGCTTACCAGATTTACGAGGAAAGGGAAAATAACTATTCCCCTCCGGTTATAAGAAAACTGGAAAAAATAGTGATGTTAAATGTTATTGATAATATGTGGAGAGGTCATCTTTTAGAAATGGATTACCTGAAGGAGGGTATAGGACTACGAGCTATTGGTCAAATGGACCCGCTGGTTGAATACAGGCGGGAGACATTTAATTTATTTAAAGAGCTTATAGAGGAAATAAAGTTTGATACAGTAAGGCTATTATATAATGTCAGGATAGTTACCAGGGAGGAACAGGAGAAACAAAAAACCGTAAGAGAGAATGAAGTAACAAATATAGTTACAAGCGGTCCCTCAAAATCCGGATCAATAGCCTTGCAGACAAAGCCTGTAACTGCAAAAAAAATCGGAAGAAATGACCCTTGCCCCTGTGGCAGCGGGAAGAAATATAAAAAATGTTGCGGCAGGTAATATAATATAAATAAATTAGCTGGAGGGTTTTATGATAGAAGATTATAAGTTAAGATTAGATAAATTGTTACAAAAGATGGTTTTTTTACGGGATTGTCTTTGAAATAGATAATAAAATTACCAGGCTTAAAAAACTCCAAAGTGAAACTCTTTCCAAAGAATTCTGGGAAGACCACGGCAGGGCACAAAGTATTACCCAGGAGATTGCTGAACTTAAAGAAATAGTTTGCGATATTAAAAATTTAGAAGAGAAAATGGAAAATGCCAGGTTAGCGCTGGAGATACTTGAAAATGAAGAGGACAGGAGCTTTGAAGAGGAATTGGTAGAAGATCTGGAAAGCATCAAAGATTTATTAAGCGATCTGGAAGAAAAAGCTATTTTAAATGATAAATATGATTCTTATCCAGCAGTAGTAACTATTCACCCCGGGGCAGGAGGGACAGAATCCCAGGATTGGGCTGAGATGCTGCTCAGGATGTATGCACGGTGGATGGCCAGGAGAAAGCTTTCTTATAGTTTTAATGATTATCAGACAGGTGAAGAAGCAGGAATAAAAAATGCTACTTTTACTGTCACCGGCAAAAACGCATAT
This sequence comes from Actinomycetota bacterium, assembly GCA_016870675.1. Lineage (GTDB taxonomy): Bacteria > Actinomycetota > Humimicrobiia > Humimicrobiales > Humimicrobiaceae > Hydromicrobium. The sequence goes on from VGAU01000069.1 coordinate 4,467, forward strand.
GGGTTGCTGAAATCGGAAAAAGGAATTCATAGACTGGTGAGAATTTCACCTTTTGATTCTTCTAAACGCAGGCATACTTCTTTTGCCTCTGTGGATGTAATACCATTTCTCGATAAAGATATCGATATAAAAATAAGCAAGGAGGATTTAAGAATTGAGACTTTTAAATCCAGTAGTGCCGGAGGCCAGCATGTAAATGTCACAGATTCGGCGGTAAGAATTACACACCTTCCTACAAATATTGTGGTAAATTGTCAGAATGAAAGATCTCAAATACTTAACAGGCAAACTGCTATACAGATTTTAAAATCAAAACTTTTTGAACTGAAACGGAAAAAAAATATAGAAGAAATTAATAAAGTAAGGGGAGAAAAAAAAGAAATAGGGTGGGGAAATCAAATAAGAAGTTATATTCTTCAGCCATATCAATTAATTAAAGATCATAGAACAGGAATTGAGATTGGAGATGTACAATCAGTGCTGGACGGCAATATAGATTCACTAATAAGAGGTTTTCTTGAAAAAAAATTATCCAGAGGGTAAACTCTTCATTATTAAAATTGGGGGGAAATAAAAGAGTTAGTTTGAAATGAATATGATTGAATTTAAAAATATCAGTAAAATATATGAGGATAATACTGTTGCATTGAAAAAAATCAATCTGGTTATTAGAAAAGGTGAATTTCTTTTTTTGGTAGGTCCAAGCGGTTCAGGCAAATCTACCTTTATAAAGTTGCTTATAAAAGAAATTGATGAAAGTAATGGCAACATATATATAGCCGGGAGGAATATCAGTAATCTTAAATCGAGCAGGATTCCTCAACTTAGAAGGAATATAGGATGTGTATTTCAGGACTATAAGCTTCTGCCAAATAGAACCGTGTTTGAGAATGTAGCATTTGCTCTTGAAGTTATTGGTAAGCCGGCTTATGAGATTAAAATTCGGGTGCCCCAGGTTTTAAAACTTGTAGGGTTGTATAGTAAATTAAATTCATATCCTCATCAATTATCAGCTGGTGAACAACAGAGAGTTTCTATTGCCAGGGCATTTGTGAACAGACCGCCTATACTTCTTGCAGATGAACCTACCGGGAATCTGGATCCAGGAACATCAGAAGGAATTATGAAGATACTATCCAGAATAAATCTTATCGGTACTACAGTACTGATGGCCACACATGACCGGAACATTGTGAATTCAATGAGGCGAAGAGTTGTTGAGCTTGAAGAAGGAGAAATAATAAGGGACCAGAAGAGAGGGGTGTATGGGGACTGATGGTACGAACCAGGTATTTTTTTAGTGAGACTTTTACCAGTCTGAAACGGAACTTTTTTATGGGATTTACTGCTATTACCACTGTTGCTATTACTTTGTTTATTGTGGGGTTCTTTGCAATAATCGTTTATGATATACAGGGGATAATGAGCTCAATAAAAAGCCAGGTAGAGTTGAGGGTGTATCTTAAAGATAATATTTCAGAAGAGTTAAAGGAATATATTGAACAGGAGATAATAAGCTGGGAGGAAACTGAAAGTGTAGAATATGTATCCAAAGACATAGCACTGGAAAGATTTAAGAAGCAAATGGAAGGAAGTAATATCTTAAAAGAGATCGATGGGAATCCGCTTCCGGCTTCTTTTGATATAACTTTAAATAATCCCGAAAAGATTGATCAGGTAGAGCTCCGTTTTTATGACAGGGATGGAAATTTTATAGAAGGTGTTGATGATGTGATATACGAAAGGAAAGTAGTCAAACCATTGTTTTCAATAACTGCAATTATTGGAACTATAGCATTTTTGATAATTATAGTGCTTCTTCTGGCAGCTATTGTATTGATATTTAATACCATAAGGCTCTCTATTTATGCCCGTCGTAAGGAAATTGAAGTTATGAAACTAGTGGGTGCCACTAACTGGTTTGTAAGAATTCCATTCCTGTTTGAAGGTTTTTTTGAGGGATTTATAGGAAGTATCATTTCTATTATCTTATTGTTTTTTATAGGTAATTTCTTACTTATTAAGGGCGAGAGAGCAATTGTAGATATTATGCGGATTAAAGAATTAGCTATAGTTGGAAGCGGTAATGTTATGTTATATGTATACGTAGGAGTGTTAGTACTGGGAGGCCTTATAGGAATTTTAAGTAGTGTTATTGCCTTGAGAAGGTATGTAAAAGTTTAAGGGCTTATATTTTTAAATTTTTAATTTTTTTTAATTAGTATTAAAATAGTTATAATAAAAAATGAAATGATATGATAATTAAAAGTAAGAACATCATAGCCGTATTTGTAACAATTATTATAGCACTCTCCAGCTTTAATCTTATTTCTACTGCATCGCCAAAATTTATTTACAGTCAGTCTCTTGAGGATGAATTGAAACAAATACAGCAGGAAAGAGAAGAAACCCAGGAAAAAATTAAAGAAGTAAAAAAGCAAGAACAGCAATATATTAACCAGGTAGATGAAGTAGAGGGGCAGCTGTTGGGTGCATTGTCTGAACTGGATGATCTTTATAAGAAAAAGGATGAAGCAAAGAGCGAGGTTGATAAAGCAACCATAGAGCTGGTTTTAAAAGAGGAAGAGTTAAAAAGGATAGAGGATGAGCTTAAAGAAAAAATAAGAATTTTAAATGATAGAGTTGCAGCTATTTATAAGAATGGAAACAGCAATATACTGGAAATTTTACTGAAAGCAGAAGATTTCCTGGATTTCATATCAAAGTTGAAGCTTATGAATCTTTTTGCCGAGCAGGATACGCAGAATATCCTGGAGGTTAAGGAAAAAAAGACTGCGACTATAGGAATAAAAAAATCCATAATTGATTTAAGGGAGAAACAGAAGGAGCATGAAGACAAGGTAAAGCAGCTGGTTGTACAGGCTGAGCAGAAGGCAAATGAAATTGAAGGCATATATGATGAAAAGAAGAATTTGCTTTCCAGTACCACTGCTAACAAGAATGCCCTTATACAGATGGAAAAGAAACTTGAAATTCAAGAGGCAGAGGTTACAAGGATTCTTGAGAGCTATAAGTATGGTTCAGCTCCTTCAGGAAAATTTGCATGGCCTGTGGCTGGCAGAATACAATCCGGTTTCGGCAATAGATATCACCCAATATTTGGATATAACAGGTTTCATTCAGGCATAGACATCGTAGCTTCATATGGAACTCTGGTGAAAGCAGCGGATGGGGGGCAGGTAGTGCAGGCTGGCTATTTTGGCGGATATGGTTACTCTGTTATGCTTTATCATGGAGGAGGATTTGCTACCTGGTATGCTCATCTTTCCAGTATAAATGTTTCTATGGGCCAGTTTGTGCAGAGAGGGCAGGTTATCGGGCTGGTCGGTTCTACCGGATGGACTACAGGTCCACATTTACACTTTGAGGTCAGGATAAATGGAGCTCCGCAGAATCCACTTGCTTATTTACAATAACAATTAGAATATTTAATGTTAGTTAATCAGGTGATATTTTTATGAAAAAAAATGTTTTAAGAGTAGTAATTGCAGTAATAATTGTTATATTTACATTTTCTGCTGGATTATGGATAGGAATCAGTTTTGATTCTTTTAAAGGATATTTATTTAACGCTAACCAGAATAGTGCTTCCAAAGATAGAGGTAGTATTCTGGAGGAAATATCTGGAAGTATCACCAGTAAGTTTAGTATAAAACCCATTGAGGAAATCATAGACCTTGTTTCCGGAAGTGCGCTGGTTGAAAGAAGTAAGGAAGAATTACTCAAAGCAGCTATAGAAGGCATACTCTTGGTTCTTGATGACAAAT
>VGAU01000070.1 GCA_016870675.1 Actinomycetota bacterium
TTAAACTGGGATTAGATCCAACTTCTCCGGATATTCATCTTGGTCATACTGTAGTTCTAAATAAACTCCGGCAGTTCCAGGATTTAGGTCACAGGGCTATTCTGATAATCGGTGATTATACTGCAAGGATAGGTGACCCTTCGGGTAAATCTACCTTAAGACCGGAGCTGTCTGCTGAGGATATTGACAGGAATGCAAAGACCTATATGAAACAGGCATTCAAAATTCTTGACCCTGAAAAAACAGAAATTGTTAAAAATTCAAACTGGCTCAAGTCTTTAAGATTTGAAGATATTTTAAATCTAACCTCCAAATTTACTGTTGCCAGAATGCTTGAGAGAGATGATTTTAAAAAGAGATTTAAAAGCAATACACCAATAGCAATTATGGAATTTCTGTATCCAATAATGCAGGCATATGATTCGATTGCAATTGAGGCTGACGTGGAATTAGGAGGAACCGATCAGAGATTTAACCTTCTTATGGGAAGAGAATTGCAAAAAGAATTCTCACAGAAACCTCAAATTGCCATTACTATGCCTATTTTAGTCGGTACCGATGGTATTGAAAAAATGAGTAAAAGTCTGGGGAATTATATAGGTGTAGATGAATCACCTCAGGAAATTTTTGGTAAAGTAATGTCTATCCCGGATAATATTATGATGGATTATTTCCGGCTTGTGACCACACTGGATAGTGAAGAAATTAGAGAAATTGAAGATAGCATAAAAAAGGAGAAATTAAATCCCTCAATAGAAAAGAGAAAACTGGCAAAAATAATAATAGAGAATCTATACACTAAAAATGATGCATTAGAAGCAGAAGAAGATTTTGATTTAATTTTTAAGAAAAAAGGAATTCCAGATAAAATTGAGCAGTATATTATAAATTTAAAAAGTATAAAGAATAAAAAAATAAGTTTGGCACAATTACTTACAGATTCAGGACTTACCAAATCTAACGGTGAAGCCAGGAGACTGGTTGCTCAAGGAGGAATAAAAATTAATGACAGGAAAATTAGTGATCCAAATCTGGAACTTAGTCTAAATGATATCAATGAAAAAGTAATTCAGAGAGGTAAAAGGCATTTTAGAAAAATAATTACTAAAAATTAAGCATGCACGAATATTCTATAACCTGTTCCACCATTAAAATATTTTAAATAAAAATAATTATAAGTTTATTTTGTGTTGACTTAAATTAATGCTATAGTTAAAATAAAAGCAATTAATAATAGCATTAATAATTACTTGGTTTATAAGTTAATTTGCACGGGTTATGATAAGTATTATTAGCGATAGAAAGATAATTTTAATACAATAAAAGGCAGCTGATGGTTTCAATAAATATATGTTATCTTAAATGTTTTATAAAGTTGCTAATGATAATTCTGGTAAAATAATAAACCAGAACGTAAGTTAATAGTTAGTTTAAAATAAATTGTCTTTAGTGTTTATAATGAGTTTTTTTAGAGCAAAAAAGTTGTAGTTCTAATATATAAATATTAGATTTTTATAAATATTAGAAATATTTAGTTTAAAATTAATTAGTGCAAATTAATTTATAAGTCGGGTAATCAACTCGGCTTTTTTATTTGGAAGGAAGGTTTATAAAATGGAATTGTTAATAAGAATAGTTACATTGGCTATTGCAATAGTAATGGGCTTTTTCGTAGGCTTTTTTTATAGAAAATATATAATAGATTCAAAACTAAGTTCTGCAGAGCAAAAGGCAAACTTACTTTTAAGTAATGCTAAAAAAGAAGCGCAATCTATTAAAAAAGAAGCCCTGTTAGAGGGTAAAGAGGAGATTCAAGATTTAAAAACACGTGCTGAGGAAGAAGCCAAAAAACAGAGATTAGAACTTAAAAGGATGGAAGACAGGTTACTGGCCCGGGAGGATTCCATTGAAAAAAAGAATCGTTACCTTGAGAAGGAAGAACAAACAGTAAATCAAAAAAAAGAGGAACTCGAAAGTAAAAATAAAAAATTAGATGAAGTGATAAAAAAAGAAATACTAAGGCTTGAAGCTATTGCTGAACTTACAAAAGAAGAAGCAAAAGCGATTTTAATTAAAAGAATAGAAGAAGAAGCAAAATATGAATCTGCAAAAGAAATCAGGAATATTGAGGTAAAGTTAAAAGAAGATGCTGACGCTATGGCTAAAAAAATAATTTCTCAGGCCATACAGAGATGTGCGCTGGATCATGTTAGTGAAACTACAGTATCTGTAGTAAATTTACCCAATGATGAAATGAAGGGGAGAATAATAGGAAGAGAAGGTAGAAATATAAGAGTTTTTGAAAATCTTACAGGTATAAATATAATTGTAGATGATACTCCTGAAGCTGTAATATTATCTTCATTTGATCCAGTAAGAAGAGAAATTGCGAGAGTAACGCTGGAAAATTTGATAATGGACGGAAGAATTCACCCTGCAAGAATTGAAGAAATGTATGAAAAAGCAAGTAAAATTATCAATAGTGAGATTAAATTAGAAGGTGAGCAGGCTGTTTTTGATACAGGCATATCTGAACTAAATCCAGGAATTGTAAAAGTGCTGGGTAGATTAAAATACAGAACCAGTTATGGACAGAATGTACTGCTTCATTCAAAGGAGGTTGCCTATATAGCAGGTGTGATTGCAGCTGAACTTGGTATGAATGTTAAAAAAGCAAAGAGAGCCGGGCTATTGCATGATATTGGAAAAGCATTAACTCATGATATAGAAGGGTCACATGCAATTATCGGAGCTGAACTGGCTAAAAGACTTAATGAAGATGAAGAGATCTGCCATGCAATAGAATCACATCATAATGAAGTCGAAGCTAGATCTGCATTAGACGTAATTATACAGGCAGCAGACCAGATATCGGGCGGAAGGCCTGGCGCCAGAAGGGAAACGCTGGAAAGTTATGTTAAAAGACTGGAAAGCCTGGAAAAAATTGCTACTAAATTTAAGGGAATAGAAAAAGCTTATGCAATACAGGCTGGAAGAGAAATAAGAGTCATGGTCAAACCTGAAGAAGTTGATGAAGATATGTCTTTAGTACTGGCTAAAGAAATAGCGAGAGAAATAGAAAAAGAAATGGAATATCCTGGACAGATAAGGGTAACTGTAATCAGGGAAAGTAGAGCCGTTGAATATGCAAAATAGTTCTGATATAAAAAGATTTCTGTCTGAATTAAAATTAAAAGATTCACTGAATATAGAAGAAGATTTAGGGGATGGATATGTCAGATTAAAGATTTCAGAAGCTGAAAGGAGACAGGCCCTTCAGGACATAAATTGTGTTGAAGATATAATTGTAGAACTACTCCGCAATAGCCGGGATGCAGGCAGCAGGAATATCTTTATTGGAACAAAGAAAATTGAAGATAAAAGAAGAAAAATTTACTTTATAGATGACGGTAACGGTATCCCTCCTAATTTGCAGAAGCTTATTTTCCAGTCAAGAGTAACTTCAAAGCTGGAAAATGGAATAAAAGACCCTTACGGTTTTCACGGCAGGGGAATGGCATTATTTTCAATAAAATTAAATGTTGATGATATAAGCATAGTTTTTTCTGACATGTCAAAAGGTGTCTCCTTTTATATAGATATAGATCTCTTAAAAATTCCTGAAAAAAAAGACCAGTCTGTAGTACCTCAAATAATCAAAATGGACGGGGATTTAAGTATTATAGGTGGTGTAAATAATATTATAAAAACTATAATTGAGTTTCAGCTTCAGAATAGGGATATTAATTTTTTTTACGGAAGTCCAACCCAGATATTAACTACTATGAGGGAAGTTCTAAGAAAAGATAAGAGATATGACAGTTATCCAAAATTTGACCGGTGGGAAAAATTAAAAAACTTTATTCAAGAAAATAGGGTAAAGGTAACAGAAATTCCAGTACTTACAGATAATTATAATTTAATGGATATAATTTCTAAAAATATATTTAATATGGATATATCCCAGAGAGGTATTCAAAGAATTATATATAATGAAATTAAAGCGCTGGAGCCCCTTAAAATTGATCTAGCCAGTAACTTAAGGGAGCAAATTAATAATTCAAGTGAAGATGAAGTGGGCAGTAAACCAGATAGAAAATTAATGCTTTATGATGAGTATAGATTAGCAAGCAGATTTAAAGATGAAGAGATAAGATGTATAATTAAAACTGTAGAAAATAAGATTAAAGAATTAGGCGAAAAGTATTTCATTACTACTGGTAAAAACATAGAATATAAGAAGGCAAATAATATTATAAAATTATTAATTGAATTGAAGCAAAAAGAATAAAAATTAAAATAGCAAGAATAATAATATGGATGCTAGTATTAAATTGCTTAAGGTTTCTTCAAAATCAAAACCCAATTCAGTAGCAGGCGCAATAGCGGGAATAATTAGAAGCGATACCAGGGTTCAAATACAGACCATTGGTGCAGGAGCATTAAATCAGGCAATAAAAGGTGTTGCTATAGCCAGAGGTTTCATAGCTCCTACCGGCCAGGAACTGGTATGTATACCTTATTTCAAAGATATTGAAGTAAATGGAGAAATAAAGACTGCTATTGTTCTTAGTATTGAATCAAAATGATTGTTTAACCCTTAAATATATCTGTAAATCACTTTTTATATAAGGATTTTCACACCAATGAAAGCATATATAAAAACTTTTGGATGCCAGATGAATGAAAATGATTCTGAAAGAATAATGTATTTACTCGAAAAAGAGGGATATGAGAGGACTTATGATATTGAGATAGCCAGCCTTATTATATTGAATACCTGCACAGTAAGAGAGAAAGCAAAAAATAGATTATATGGCCATATAGGAAATTTAAAAAGATTAAAGAGTAAAAATAAGCATATTTTAATTTGTATTGGCGGATGTACAGCTCAAGACCTGAAGGAAAAATTAATAGAAGATTTCCCTTTTATAGATATTGTTTTTGGTACACATAATATTCCCGAACTTCCCGAATTGATTAAAAAGCGTATTTTAACCAACAGGAGTATTTGTTCTATTAAGGATAATGGGTTTGATCCTGACCTTTTTGATGTCAAAAGGGAGTATAATTTTAAGGCATTTGTCCCCATAACTATTGGATGTGACAATTATTGTTCATATTGCATAGTCCCTTTTGTGAGGGGAAGGGAAAAATCTGTAGAAGTAAAAAAAATTATAAGAAATATTGAAGGACTGGTATCTCAGGGAGTAATAGAAGTAACACTTCTCGGCCAGAATGTTAACTCCTATGGAAAGGATTTGAATGAGGCCTGCACCTTCTCCGGATTACTGGAGAAAGTATCAGATATAAAAGGACTTAAAAGAATCAGATTTATGACTTCACATCCTAAAGACTTTTCCAGAAGCATTATTGATATCATTAAGAATAGGGATAACCTTACAAGGCATATTCATCTTCCCCTGCAGGCAGGTTCAAATAAGACTTTAAAGGAAATGAACAGAAATTACACAAGAGAGGATTACCTTAACATAATAGAAAATATAAGAGAAGAAATTCCTGATTGTTCTATTACTACTGATATAATAATTGGTTTTCCTGGTGAAGAGAGAGATGATTTCCTGGAAACTCTGGATATGGTGAGAAAAGTTAGATTCAACAGGGCATTTACGTTCATATATTCTCCAAGAGAAGGAACAAAGGCATCAAAGATGAAAGACTATATTTTGATGGAAGAAAAGAAAAAATGGTTTAAAGAATTGCTTGAAAATCAAAACATGATTTCTTATGAAGAAAATAAAAAATATATTGGTAAAAAGTTTGAAGTATTGGTTGAAGGTAGAAGTAAAAAAGGCACCAACTTACTGGAAGGCAGGATGGAAAATAATACCATTGTAAATTTTAAGGGTGATACCAGTCTTATCGGAAAAATTGTTTCAGTTATTATTACCAGAGCTAAAACATTTTACCTTATGGGAGATTTAACTCGCAAGAATTATTTCTGATAATATAATTAAAATGAAAATTATAAAAAAAACTGACTTAAATTTAATCAAATCTAAATTAAAGAACATCTACATCAATTTAAATGAACTGCTTGAGGAATTAATTAAACAGAAAAAAGTTATTGTTATTTGCGGCCCAACCTGTACCGGTAAAAGTAGAATTGGTATTATTCTTGCAAAACTGCTCAATACAGATATTATCTCGGTAGATTCTATTCAGATTTATAAAGGCATGGATATAGGTACAGATAAGCATGACACGAAAAAATATAATTTAAAGCAATATATGACCAGCATTTTTAATCCTGATCATTATGTAACTGTAGTTGAATTTAGAGACATTTGTAGAAAGATTATTGAAGATGAATTCTTTTTTAAGGATAAAATTCCTATACTGGTTGGGGGGTCTGGCCTATACATAAGAGGAGTGATAGATGACTTAGACTTTTTTCCAGGGAGAGATAAAATAATTAGAAACGAATTAAAGGAGAATATAAAAAAATATGGTCTTTCTGTATATTATAAGAAGTTAAAAAAAATAGATTCTACTTATAGCAAAAAAATAAGTATTAATGATGAGAGAAGGATAGTAAGAGCTTTAGAGGTTTACGAGATTACAGGAAAACCTTTTTCATTTTTTCAAAATAAATGGGAAAGTAGAAAATCTATTTATAACACTGATATTTTTGGTATTGAGGTTGATAGACCAGAGTTATATAAGAATATAGAGGAAAGAGTAAATAGAATGTTTGAGAGGGGATTAGTAAAAGAAGTAAAGAGCTTGATTGAAAAAGGATATAAAGATTGCAATAGTATTTTGCAGGCGGTTGGCTATAAAGAAGTTGTAAAGTACCTGAATGAGGAAATAAGTCTCAATGAATGTATAGATGAGGTTAAGAGAAATACCAGAAGACTCTCTAAAAAACAGATGACCTGGTTTAAATCTGACCTAAGAATAAAATGGATAAGAACTGATAGTTATGGTAATATTATAGACTTAATAATAGATATTTTTAATATAATTAATAATAATGTTAATGTTGTTAAATTAGGCTGATAATAACATTTTTAGTCAAAGAAATGATATGAAAAAAATTAAATTTTCAAAGTTAAACGGTCAGGGCAATGATTTTATAATAATTAATGCAACTACCGGTAGACTAGATTTATCTAAAATACAAATAATTAAAATGTGCAATAAAAATTATGGTGTTGGAGCAGATGGTCTGATACTAGTCAGGCCATCGGAAGTATCTGATTTAAAAATGGAATATTATAATAATGATGGTTCGATTGCAGAAATGTGTGGAAATGGTATAAGATGCATAGCAAGATTTGCCTATGAAAACAATCTAATAAAAAGTAAAAATATCAGTATCGAAACCCTTGCAGGAATTAAAAAGATATCAATTGATACTAGAGATAATGAAGTAGTAAATATAAAAGTCAACATGGGAATACCTGAATTTAGGCCGGAAAATATTCCTGTAAATATAAAAAATAAGACTGAGGTTTTTAACCATAAAATATCTATAGACTCAAAAAAATTTTTTATTAACTGTATCTCAATGGGGAATCCTCATTGTGTTATATTTCTTCAAGAAGGCGAAGATATAAATACTATTCCATTAAGTAAATGGGGATTTAAACTGGAGAATTATAAAATTTTTCCAAATAAAACCAATGTAGAGTTTGTTCAAATTAAAAATGATAGGGAACTAAATATGAGGGTATGGGAAAGGGGAATAGGCGAGACCCTGGCATGCGGTACTGGAGCATGCGCTGCAGCTGTATGTGCAATTAAATTAAAAAAAGTTAAAGGCAATAATATTATTGTCAATTTAATGGGTGGAAAATTAAATGTAATATGGGATCCTTTAATTCCAGATGTCTTTCTTGAGGGTAGGGTAGATCATAATTTTGATGGCGAATACTTTATATAAAAAATAACTTTCAAATAGATGAAGAGAGGAAAGTAATGCAATTTGAAGAGTCTGAAAGATTAAAAATATTACCCCCATATTTATTTGCTGAAATTAATAAAATTATAAACAGGAAAAAAGAGGAAGGATTGGATGTAATAAGCCTCGGTATAGGTGATCCTGATATACCAACATCAAATGATATTATCGAAGTTCTTTGCAGGGAAGCAAATAATCCGGAAAATCACAGATATCCTTCAAGTTATGGTTTAAAGATTTTCAATGAAGCTGTATCCAGATTTTATTATGAAAGGT
>VGAU01000071.1 GCA_016870675.1 Actinomycetota bacterium
CAGTTCTAAAAACACTGCTGGAAAATAATTATGATGTCGATTGTCTGGTAAGAGCAGACAGCGATAGGTCCAGGCTTTTAGATGCTGCAAGGTCAGCAGGTAAAAAGATTAAATTCAATACAGGAACACTGCAGAGCGGGGATTCGATAATTTCAGCCATCAAAAAAGCAAAAAGCGCAGTCTATATGATTGACCTTAAATATACTCATCTTCTGGAAACCTTCCTGAACACAGTCAAACGCACCGAACTTAAAAGAGTTGTTTTTATAAGCTCCACTACTGTTTTAATCCCCCTTGAAAGTATGGTTAAGAAGCAAAAAATATATTCTGAAAATCTGATAAAAAATTCCGGTCTGGACTATACAATCCTCCGGCCTTCCATGATATATGGCTCAAAAAATGATATTAATTTTTCAAAAATGATCCGGTTTATAAAAAGGAAAGGTTTTTTTATAACTTTCGGGAGTGGCAATAATCTAATTCAGCCCATATATATTGAAGATGTAGCTAATTCCATTGTTAGTGTCTTAAATAACAAAAAAACTTACCGAAAAACCTACAATATAGCCGGTAAAGACCCTTTAAAATATAATGAAATGCTGGACATTGTGAGAAACAAATTAAAAAAGAAATTTAAAGTAATAAAAATCCCCATTAAACTCGGTATACTCTTAATCTCAATATACTCCAAAATTTCTAAAAATCCTTCTCTAGTTCCCGACCAGATAGAGAGAATGGTAATCAATAAATCATATTCATATGATAAAGCCAGAGCAGATTTTAACTTCTCTCCTACAAGCTTCGAAAACGGTATAGAAAAATTAATAAAGGAGTTAGGAACAAAAGCGGGAATCCCCGGTTTTTCAAATCCAAGATGAGAGTGTTAAGATAGAGGACTATATGCATAGTAAATAATTAAGATATATACAGGATCAAAAAAAGAAATGAAAAGAAAGAAAGATGATAATTATATAGAAATTGGATATAAGTTCAGAATATATCCGACAGAAGAACAAAAAGCTTTTTTTGAAAAGCATTTTGGGTGTGTACGGTTTATATATAATTATTTGCTTAATTTAAGAATGGAAGCCTACAGGAAAGATAAAACTAATATATCAGGATATGAAGCGAAAAAATATATAGCAAAATTAAAGAAGCAAGAAGAATACAAGTGGCTTTCAGAGGTTAATTCACAAAGCCTTCAAGAAGCTGCAATTGATCTTGATAAAGCTTACAGAAGGTTTTTTAAGAAACTGGCAGTCTATCCAAAATTTAAAAAGAAACGTAGTGAACAAAAATTTAAAATACCTCAAAATTTTTACTTAAGAGAAACAAAAAAAGGTAAATTCTACTTAACAATTCCAAAGCTTAAATCAGATATAAAAGTTAATTTACATAGAAAAATAGAAGGTGCCACCAGTCAGATAACTATATCAAAAACTTCTTCAGGGAAATATTTTGCAGCTTTTAATTGTGACAGAGATATAAATGCAGCTAAAAATATTTTAAAACTAGGGCAGGACATGTCCAAAGTTAAGCCTGTGGAGAAACCAACCACTGTTTTTTCTTTCAAAAAGAGACAAGTTGGCTCTGTGAAGCAGGAACCGCTTCCTAATATTGGGATGCACGGTAATTTATTGCCGTGAGGATGTCACTAATATTACTTCTGAGTAATAATTGTTTTATTTTACCTGTATGCTGCAAACAATTATATAATTTATATTATTTTTATGGATATTAGAAACAAACAAACTAAAAAAAGAAAAAAAAGACCGAGTCCAATTTTAAGATCTACTTTTATTATAATTCTTCTTGCGGCAGCCGGGTTTATTATCTTTTATAGTATTGATAATCCTGATTTTGTAAAAAATAAATTCTCTTCTCTTTTTAATGACAATGAAAGCGAATTAATGGTATCAGATTTACCAGAGACAGACACAGGTCAGTTAAGCAGTAGTGTTGAGGAGTCCATTACCGGAGAAGATTCTGGTGAGAACGAAATAGAGAGTATAGATACTGGTAAAACTACTACTGAAGAAAGTATAGACAGTGATCAAAGCGGGAGCGGTCTGTCTTTGTGGCAGAAAATAAAGAATTATTTTATAAATCGGAAAAATGGTGTAGAAGACGGTAAAGTTTACCCTTCCAGATTGGAAGTTAATTTTTATTTTTCCGTCCTTGGAGAAGAAAAGAAGCTGGTTTCTGAAAAGAGAACCATAATTGCAGGCAGTCCGGATATTGCAGTAAAAAATGCTGTTCAGGAGCTACTTAAAGGTCCTACCCAATCAATTCACTATCCGTTGATACCGGCTGGAACAAAGCTGCTTAATGTAGAGACTTATGAGAATATAGCCGAAATAGATCTTTCTCAGGAATTTCTGGAAAATAGCCTGGACACCCCAATTCTAGATGAATATGTGGTTTACTCAATTGTAAATACTCTAACAGAAATTCCTGAAATAGAGGGAGTTATTTTTTATATAGAAGGTATAAGGATTAAAATATATGGCAATGTGGACCTGTCCGTTCCGGCCATCAGGAATAAAGAATACATAGATGAGGAGTAGCTTCAAGAACTATTAAGTTCTGTGATGATATTATATGCTAAATAAAGATAAAAATTGCTTTGCAAAAATCCTTATTTTTAATATAATTTTAGGTATAAAAAGTAGGTACTATTATTAAATAATATACCTACTTTAAGATGTAAGAATAATTAAATATTATACTACAATAGGTTCGATATGAGTAAAATAAATATTTCTCTAAACGGAGATTTTCTAAAAAAGCTTGATTACTATTCCGGTCAGGAGGAGATGACAAGATCAAAATTTATCAGGGAAGCGGTAGTTGAATATATTACTATAAAAGAAAAAGAGAAATTGTTGTTGGAAAAGAGAAAAAAGATTGGCGAAGCAATAAAACTCTTTAGAAATATGGGAGCAAAAAATAAAGGCTGGGATGGAGTTAAGGAATTAAACAAGTGGCGAGATAGGGTTAAGTAAAAAAATTTAAATTTAAGTTAGGTATAAATTGGAGTATATATTAGATAGTTCAGTAATTTTTAAATGGTTCAGCTATAAAAATGAAAAAAATGTTGATAAAGCTTTATCAATATTAGATATGTATAGAGAAAATAAATTGGAAATTATTATCCCGGAATTGGTAATTTATGAGGTTTCAAATGCTTTAAGATATAATAATAATTTTTCTTCAATAGAAAATAGAAAAATAATTAGCACCTTAATTAATCTGGAGTTGAATATGATAGGTTTAAGTAGCAGAGTTATAGATAGTACAATAAGAATTGCTTATGAGGAAAATATTACTATATATGATGCAGTTTTTATATCATTATCAAACATAATGAAGATTCCTTTAATTTCTGCAAATCCAAGACATCACAAATTATTAAAGAGAAGAAATATTATTTCACTGGAAGATTTTTAAAAAAGAAGGTCAAGACTAAAGGAAGTCATATTTAAAGAAATAATAAGATTATAGAGGGAGGTAATTTGAAAGTACTCATAACAGGCGGAGCAGGTTTTATCGGCTCAAATGTAGCAGATGGGCTGCTGGAGAAAAACTATGAGGTAGTTATAGTGGACGACCTTTCCAATGGCAGGAAGGAAAATTTGCCGGAAGAAGCCAAATTCTACAAATGTGATATAAGAGATAAAAAATTATACAGTATATTTAAAGAGGAAAAACCGGATATTATAATACACAACGCAGCTCAGTTGAGTGTAAGGATATCAGTGGAAAATCCTCTGATGGATGCAGATATAAATATAATGGGTGGGCTTAATGTAATAAATGCCTGTCACACTTATAATATAAATAAGATAATATTTGCATCAAGCGGTGGCACAGTGTACGGGGAACAAAAATATTTCCCTGCAAACGAAAAACATCCTACAAATCCCATATCCCCCTATGGAGTGGCAAAACTTGCTACTGAAAATTATCTATATTATTTCTATAAAACCTATGGACTGAAGTACATATCCTTGAGGTACGCTAACATATATGGACCCAGACAGGATCCTTACGGAGAAGCCGGAGTAGTGGCCATATTTTCAAATAAAATACTTGAAGGCAAGAATCCTACTATTAATGGAGATGGGCTTCAGACCAGAGATTACGTGTATGTGGGAGATGTTGTAGATATAAATCTTAAAGCCATTGAAAGTGATTTTACCGGACTTCTGAATGTGGGAACGGCAAAAGAAACCACTGTAGTAGAACTGTTTAATATTCTAAAGGAAGTATCAGGAAAAGACGATGTTAAAGAGATCCACGGCCCTCCTAAAGAAGGAGAGCAGAGAAGAAGCCAGCTCTCTTACGGACTGGCTAAAAAAGTGCTGGGCTGGCAGCCAAGAGTATCTATAGAAGAAGGACTCAGGCTAACTTACCATTGGTTTAAAAATCATTAACCGTTGATTTTTAATAATAACACTATAATTTATAATAGACGTTTAATAAGTATCGTATTATTATTAAAAAAGCTTCATTCTAAAATCTTAAATAAAGAAACCATATTGAATATTCTCTAAATCGCTGTACCTTTTAGAAACTATAATAGCTTTTTTAATACCAAGTTCACTGGTAATCTTTGACAATTTCATTAGATCTTGCTTTGAAGGGTTTATTTTTACTTCAATAGCTGTATCCCTGTTTAGAATAAAGTCAATCTCAAATCCACTTTTCCTCTGATAATAATTAACTTCTCCTTTTATTCTTAAATTCTGAAAAATATTATTTTCGAACAGAGTTCCTTCATCTAATTTAGCAAAATTATTTGCTAATCCACAGTCACAAAGATAGACTTTAGGTATTTTTCTTACCTCTATATCTTTTCCTTTACTAAAAGGCTTTATAGTTTTTATTAAATATGTTCCCTCCAGAAAAGAAAGATACTGGTAAAGTGTTGGCCTGGAAACTGAAAGTTCCTTAGATAATTTTTTAATATCAAGTTTTGCACCAACTCTCTGCATTAGTAATAATATTAAATCTCGAATTATTTTATTTCTTCTAAAATCTCCTAGTTTCAATATTTCTAATTGAAAGTAAGAAGTAAAAATATCTTCTAATGATTTTTTCTTTTCACCGGTGTTTTTTTTCAAAACAACTTCTGGAAAACCGCCAAACAAAAGATATTCTTCAAATAGATTAGAAATAGTATTAAAGATAGGTTTACTTATAGTTTTGGGATTATCGGGTAGGTTTATATTACTCTCTTTAAACAATAGAAATTCTTTAAAATTTAAAGGGAAAAGTTCAAAAAGATATTTTCTTCCCACCAAAGATTCTGAAAACAAATTTTTTAAATAATAACTTGCTGAACCAGTAAGAAAACATTTTACTTTGTAATGGTCAATCAAATATTTTACTACTGATGGTAAATTTCTCAACATCTGAATCTCGTCTAGGAAAAGAAAAGATTTTTTAGTAAAATCTATTCCTAAAATTTCAAGTGTAAATTTAATTTTTTCATAACTTTCCTCTTCAAAATACTTTTGATTTAGTGGGTTTTCTAAGTCTAAAAAAATCTTATTATCAGAATCAATTTTATCATATATAAATCTGATTAAGCTTGTTTTACCCACTCTCCTCATGCCGGTTACGACAATTGCTTCAGGAGAATCAATGTATTTCTTTATTTGATTGTATAATAGTCTTTCCTTTAACATATACATATATATGTTCTATTAATTGGTAATTTATATTATTATTTGTTAAATATTAATTTACATATAATTCTACTATTTGTCAAGTATTAATTTACGTAAAATTCTCAATGCTAAATCTAATATTTCCTCATCTTTAGCATTGGGTTTAAGAAATTCAGTTACACGTTTTATTTTGTAACTGTTATCAGATAAAATTTTTACAGATTGATGTTCAGCAAATTACTTGTTTCTGTTGGATTTGTTATTTACAATGACATAATGGTAAGGTAGAATTTTTTTATTATATACGAAATTAGAAAGATATTATTGTCCAGATTGCCTGAAAAGATGGAAGTTGATAGAAAATGAAAAAGAGAAAAAATAAAAAAATCCTTAATATAGTTCCCACCCCATTCTTTGCTGACAGAGGGTGCCATATGAGAATACTGGGAGAAATGAAGGCACTGGCAAATTATGGGTATCAGAATATTATTGTGACCTATCATAACGGCAGGGATCTGGAGGGACTTGATATAAGAAGGATAATAAATATCCCCTGGTACAGGAAACTGGAAGCAGGCCCATCCATACATAAATTCTATATAGATATCCTTCTATTTTTTAAAGCAGCAGCTGTATATTTTAAGGAAAAACCAGCCATCATATACGGCCATCTTCATGAAGGAGCTTTTGTAGGCGGCCTTATCAAATATCTTTTGACTTTTGGCAGGGCTCCACTTGTTTTTGATGTCCAGGGAAGTCTGACTTCAGAGCTTGATACTTTTAACTGGATTAAGGGCAGGAAGCCAGTCAGGTGGTTTTTCCATACCCTGGAGAAGTTCATCTGCATGATGCCTGATTTTTTTATATGCAGTTCAGTGTCAAACGGGGATATTATTAAAAATAGATTTCATATAAACCCGGATAAGGTCAGGGTCGTAATAGATGGAGTGCATACTGATTTTTTTAGCAAACTACCAAAAAAAGGATTTAAAGAGAAGCTGGGAATACCCGAAGATGCGCCACTTATAATCTTTACCGGAGCGCTGCTTGCCGCTAAAGGAATCTGGAATTTAGTCTCAGCCATTCCATTGGTCTTAAAAAAAAGAAAAGATGTTCATTTCTTGATAGTGGGCTATCCTGTGGAAGAGACAGCCGGGAAAGTAAGAGAATTAGGGGTGGAAAGAAACGTCCATTTTACCGGTATGGTTGATTATTTCAAGCTTCCGGATTATCTGCTGGTAAGTGATATTGCGGTGGAGCCAAAGGTAGATAAGGCAGGTGAAGCCAGCGGTAAGGTTATTAACTATATGGGCGCAGGACTTCCTGTAGTATGCTTTGAAGGTAAGAATAACCGCAGGTTTTTAGGAGAAGGCGGGATTTATGCACCCGATGATAAGATAGAGAATCTTGCGGCTAAGATGTTGTGGGCTGTGGAGAATCCAGATGAAGCAAAAAGAATGGGAGAGTTAAATAGGAAGAGGGTAGAAGAAGTATTTTCCTGGAACAACAGCATAAAGACTACGGTGGAAGCTTTTGAGAAATTGATTTCAAAGTAGTTTTTATTGATTAAATTTCTAATAAGTCTTTATAATTAAGGTAGATTGTAATTATATTGTAAGAAAATATATTTATTGATATCATACTTCAGAATCAGGTTTAAAATTTATTGACACTTTCTAAAGGAATAAGTCTGAAAGAAAATCAAATTGGCAATATATTTATAAAAGAAAAAAGGCTTAAGGACAACGTTTTTTCATCCCGTTTTGTGCCTTGAGCGAAGCGAAAGGAATAAGAATGAAGAACAGGATATGTCGGCCTGGTTAGCGGTGTGCGTCTTGCTAAAATTTTTATTGATAATATATTTTAATTGGAGGCTTGTTTTGATAGACGGAGTTAAAATAAAAAATCTAAAGGTTATTCCTGACGAGAGAGGCAGACTTATGGAAATGCTTCGCTCGGATGATGATCTCTTTATAAAATTTGGGCAGGTATATATGACTACTGCATATCCTGGAGTAGTTAAAGGATGGCACTATCATAAGAAACAAATAGATAATATGGTAGTAGTAAAAGGAATGATGAAAGTGGTCTTATATGACAGTAGAAAGGGTTCACCTACATATAAAGAGGTAAATGAATTCTTTATGGGAGCACATAACCCCATACTTCTTCAAATCCCGACCTATGTTTATCATGGTTTTAAATGCATTACGGAATATGAGGCAATATGTATAAATATCCCTTCTGAACCCTATAACTACAAAGAACCTGATGAATTCAGGGAAGACCCGCACAGTCCTGATATACCTTACTGCTGGGAAA
>VGAU01000072.1 GCA_016870675.1 Actinomycetota bacterium
TTCTCGTAACTCTCTGGCTACAATCTTTGCTAAGGCTTTTGCTGCTGCTACTTTCATATCCATATTTATACCTTTTGCTTTAGCATCTAATGCTCCTCTAAATACACCAGGAAAGGCAAGTACGTTATTTATCTGATTGGGGTAATCACTTCTTCCTGTAGCAATAATCTTTACCCCACACTTTTTGGCCAGTTCTGGTTTTATCTCTGGTTCTGGATTAGCCATGGCAAATATAATAGAGTTAGAATTCATTTTGGTTACCATATTTGAACTTACAGCTCTGGGAACTGATACACCAATAAATACATCTGAACCAACCATAGCATCAGATAAATTTCCAGCTATGTTTTCCGGATTGGTAATATTTGCCAGCTCTAACTTAGCTGGATTTAAATCTTCTCTAGATTTAGATATTATTCCTCTACTGTCACAAATTATAATATTGTCTACCCCTATGTATTTTAATAGCTTTGCTATGGCAGTTCCTGCTGCTCCTGCTCCATTTACAACAATTTTTACTTTAAACATATCTTTTCCGGTAAGCTTTAATGCATTAATTAATCCTGCCAGTACTATTATGGCAGTTCCGTGCTGGTCATCATGAAAAATAAGCATATCTGTTTCACCTTTCAGCCTCTCTTCAATATAAAAGCACCTGGGAGCTGATATATCTTCTAAATTTATCCCAGAAAATGAAGGCTCTAAAAGCTTCACACTGTTGACAATTTCATCCACACTCTGACTATCAATACATATGGGAAAGGCAGCTACTCCTCCAAACTCCTTAAACAGAGCACATTTTCCTTCCATAACTGGAAGAGCTGCTCTTGGACCAATATTTCCAAGACCCAGTACTGCTGAACCATCAGTTACCACAGCAATCATATTTCCTCTTGAGGTGTAAGCGTTAAGAAGAGAGGGATCTTTGGCTATCCTTCTACAAGGTTCTGCTACTCCAGGAGTATAAGCAAGAGATAGTTTGTGCTCTGTATTTACTTTTACCTTGCTTATTATGTCTATTTTACCTTTTATTTCCTTGTGAAACTTAAGAGACTGGGAGTAAATGTCCAAACCTATATACCTCCATAACTAAAAAATAAATTGTTAAAAAAATTATCTACCAAATCTTTTAGCAGCTTTTTTTAATGCTTTTACTACTGGTAGTTCTTCCCCAGAAAGAAATCTTACCATTGCTCCTCCGCCCGTACAGATATAGCTAAAACCGTTAGATACCCTGTACTTATTTACAGCTGCTATACTATCTCCTCCACCAATTACTGAAAAAATATTAGCATCGGATATAAAAGTCCAGAGCTTCTTAGTACTAAGCTCACTTTCAGGTTTTTCAAATACACCCGGTGGACCATTTACAAATATCGTCTTTGCTCTTCTTATCTCCTCTTCAAATACAGAAATAGTTTTACTTCCAATATCCACTATGAGGTTATCTATAGGCAAATTTTCTACTCCAACCTCTACTCTCCCACCACAAGAATAGGAGTAATCAACTGGCATTAAAATTTTCTCCCTGTAATTATCAAATATATCTTTTGCAGAATCAATATATTCATTCAGTTTCTTAGAGTATATTAATTTTTTTGATGGTTCCCCGATATCATAACCCATTGCCAGCATAAAAACTTGAGCAAGAAGCCCTGAGGTAAGTATTTTATCTGCCACACCTTTTTTTAATACTTCTGGCAACATCTTAAAGGCATCTTCTATTTTGGCACCACCCAGCAAAAATACACAGGGTCTATCAGGAGAAGTCATTATCCTGGAAAGTACCCCGTACTCTTTTTCAAACAATCTTCCCATAGCAGATGGTAATAAAAACTCAAAGCCAACCAAGGTAGGCTGGCTTCTATGTGCAGCAGCAAAGGCGTCACATACATATATATCCGCAAGTGGTGCTAATTTTTTTACCACAATAGTTTTAGACTGCTCTTCTGGAGGAAGTCTAAGTTTTGTTTCAAATAAAGTCATCTCCTCAGCCATATATCTTATATTATCCAGAAGCAGTATTTCTTCATTTTCTAAATTTTTAATAGCATCCCGAGCTGCAGGACCACAAACATCATCAATAAACATAATATCTTTTCCCAAAAGATTGGATAGCTCAATAGAATGTAGATATGTTGATATATAATTATGGTATTCCAGGTCGCTTCCCTGATGGGACATAAGCACAAGCTTTGATCCCTTTTTGGATAGTTCATCTATAGTAGGTACTGCTGCCTTTATCCTGCTTATGTCCTTTAATCTGTTACTATCCCTATCATAGGGAGAGTTCAAATCAAGTCTTAACAGGACTGTTTTGGAATTAAAATAAAAATCATCCAGTGTATTTATTCCATACTTCATATCTATCTCATTTTATTAATTCTACTAACTAATCTTGAATAACTTTTTAACCGTCAAACTTTTTCCATTTTAGATGTTTTTTTCCAAAAAATCCTCAATAACACATATTAGACATCTATATTTTTGTTTCTTAAATTACTCCATTTTCAAATATTTATTGGTTAGTGATACAGCTTCTTTCCAGTTGGTCTGAAGCTTAAGACTTGCTCTTATTCCATCAATGGTCTCAGGAGTAACCACTGCTTCCTGAGGGACACTTATGGTAAAAAATAAGTTATTTCCACTTAAGACCAGAGTTTCCTTAAATAATGCAATTTCATACATATCAGCTCTTTTACTACCCCTGTCTCTTGCATATCTAAATAGAGCTGCATTGGAATTAAAACCTTTTTCTATTTCAACCACCTTAATTCGAGGGTGTGCCTCAAATAACTTTAGAGCATCATCTACGGATATTTTCTTTTTGGGAGTTACCAGTAAAGTTATTATATGACCATGAGTAGTAGGAACGTGAACCAGCGCTCCTGTAGCATCAATATGTGGCATAATTTTCATAAGGTCAACTGCCTGGTGGTTGGGAACTTTTTCCACCAGTGCTAAATCTACAACACCTCTGTGGATATCTCCTGGGTCAGCTGATCTCCTAATTATAGTTACTACTACTCTTTCAACTCCTACTTCTTTATCAATACAGTCTACTGCTCTAATAAAACCAGTAGTATTACATGAGGTAAGTTTAAGATAATCAGCTCCTATTCCTTTTTCATAATTTGCATATCCATGAAAAAAAACATCCGCCACTTCGTCTTTTTCACCGCCCTGAAATATAGCCTTCTTTTTTGCTTTTAGGTATAGTTCCTTGTTTTTTGCACCCACTCCTGCAGGTGTGGCATCTAAAACTATATCTGCTTCAGAAAGTATATCATTCAAATTTCCCTTAATTGGAATACCTTCAGCTTCAAAGGCACCTCTCATAGAATCATTTACCACATACACGTCATATGGACTATCACTATCATATAAAGCTCTTATGGATAGAGTCGGTGCTACATCTACAATTCCCAATAGCTTCATATCCTCTTGCTTTTCTACTCCGTCAGCAAGTCTTTGACCAATTACGCCATAACCCACCACAGCAACTTTCACCTTAGCCATTTAAATACACCTCCCGGGTATAGTAAAAATTAAAAATTTTGTAAATCAAATTCTTTCTCTAAACTTCTGAGATAAGCTATAGCTTTTTTAGCAGCCTCAAAATCATCAGGTTTTGGTAATATTTCTACTCCTACAGCATTTTTATAATTTATTTTCCTTAAAATCGTTAATATTTTCTTAAAATCTATATGTCCACAGCCAGGAGAAAGGCGATTACTATCCGCAAAATGAATATATTCTATATAAGATTGTGCTTTAATTAGACTTTGATATATATCTTTCTCTTCTATATTCATATGAAAGGTATCAGGAAGTAGCTTAAGATTATTACTGCCTACTTGCTCAATTAGCTTTATTCCTTCTTCTAAAGTATTTATTATATTTGTTTCGTACCTGTTTATTGGCTCAATTAAAATAATAACCTTTTTATTTTCAGCATATTTTACACATTCATTTATAGCTAATTCTCCTTTATCTTTCTGCTCAAGCTCCCCTTTACCTTCCTCCGTTATCTTTCCTCTTATTCCTCCAATTATAACCATGCTACCTAATCTTGAAGCGAGGTCTATGTGATTTTTAAGTCTCTCTATAGCTTTTTTTCTTTTGTCTTCTTCAAAACTAAAAAGTGAGTATCCATCGTTATAATAAGTTTGGCCTGTTGCTATGGCATGGACATCTAAATGAAGCATTTTTAATTTATCAATAAGCCACCTACAATCTAAATCCTTAGAATCTAATAAACTAAGTTCTATACCATCATAGCCTAACATACGAGTGTTCTCTAAACCTTTGTTTAAATCCCCAGAAAAAAGAAGTGGTCCAAATCTTGATTTTTTAGGTGAAATACTTATACCAATATTAAACATATAACTTTCCCTATTTTTACATATTCATATCAAATACTACTTTCAGTGGATCAGTTTGCAACGAAGTTTCAATTGCTTTTGGGGCGTCATCTAATTTAAACCTATGAGTTATCAACTTTTCAAAAGGAAATTCTCCGCTTTATTTCATCATCATTTTCATATGCTGGTAGTAACCTGTATGTGGATGATTGGTATTCCCGATTAAAAGTAAATTTTTTGCTGCTATGTGTCTGTGGGCATTAAGTGATACTTCACCAGTATCTACAAAATTACCTGTTTCTATGTATGTTCCACCTCTTCTTGTCATCTCCAGCCCTTCTCTTATACATTCTGCTGTTCCCACTACTTCCACCACTACATCTGCACCTCTTCCTTCAGTTAAATCTTTAACTATTCTAACTCTCTCCTCTGGAGTAGTGGTACTTACATTTATTCCATAATCAGCTCCAAATTCCTTAGCTAAATTTAATTTTTCTTCAGAAGGATCAACAAGTATTATGGTTGCGGCACCAAGGATTTTGGCCTTTACTACATGCATAAGCCCCATTGCTCCAGCACCCTGTACAACCACAGTATCCCCAAAGCCAAAACCCCTCGCTTCAAGCCTCGAATACTCTTTAGCTCTATCCAGGGTTGCTGTAACCACAAAAATCTCATTCATACAAGCAAGTTCATCAGGCATATCCTCAGGTACTTTATATACCCACGCTCCAGGTGGAACATACATATATTCTGCCCATCCCCCTGCTACATAAGGATGTTTGTTACTTGGAAACGACAAGCCAATAGTAGTACTTTTAGCACAGAAAGGATAAGCAAATATGTGTCTACAGTACCAGCAATTTCTACAAATTATATTAGGGCATATGGTTACCCTGTCCCCGATTTTTAATTCCTCACCATGATACTCTATCAAATTTTTATCCTCAGGATGTATCTCTACTATCTCACCTACATTCTCGTGCCCATGAACTGCAGGATACACTATTTCTTGCTCTGCTTCTGTACCACCGTATAAAATTCTCTCTTTTCCACCTTTAAATGCGTGTTTATCAGTGCCACAGATACCGGACATATGCATCTTCAGTATTAAGGCACCCCTTTCAAGTTCGGGCCAGGGAAGTTGCTGGACTTCCATTTTCCCGGGTTCCACCATAACTGCTGCCTTTATAGTTTTTGACATTTAATCTCTCCTTATCTCTTTAAAAATTAGTAATTAATTCCTGGTGATTAGGATAAATAAATTCTTAGGTAGGGTAACATAACGTATATATATGCTTTCCACCGTTTTTGGGCCCTTTTATTACTGCCTCAATTTCCCCCCCCGAGATCTTTGGGTTATCTTTTCAATTGGAGGAAGCTTTCCCGGAGGAAACTTTTTCATTATTTCATTTACCAAATCCTCCATAAAGTCAAGAGCAGCTTCTACTCCTGGTTTTGCCTTATCAGCAGATGCAAGTGTGCTCTTTCCCACAACACCTTCTGGAGTACATATAACCTCCATACCAGTGAGTCCAATATGATCATAAAATCTTACAGGGTATCCATATGCAAGACCAGATTTATCCACTATTCCATCCTTTATATACATCTCACCTTCTGTATCCACAGCATCTTCCATCTTTATCATCTCAGGAAATAAAGCTAAAGAAAAAGAGGTTTCACATTCATCAGCATGTACAAATTTAGTCTCAAAAGGTCCACCATGTTGCCTGTCTCTTATATGTTTTCTTATCGCAAACCACCAGTTAAGATAAACAATTATTGCTGGAACCTGAAATTTCTTTCCAAACTGATGAATAGCCATAGATTTATAAGAATTTGCTTTCTAAAACCAGCATTCCAGAATCCTGCTATAATAGCACGAAGATATGTAGCAAGATCCTCTTCCGGAACCACAATTGTACCAGGCATCCCAAGGTGGTTATAAGGATGAGAACCATACCACACTGGCTGCGCCACAGTACAACCAGTTTTTAAAGCTACTTGCTCTGCAAGTCTGGTAAGCAAAAAAGTATCCTCTCCTGAACATGCATGCTTTCCATGATTTTCGGTACTTCCCACAGGTATTATTATAATATCGTTCTCCTTTAACCTTTTTTCTACCTCTTTTCCAGTCATATTTTGAAAATATACTCCTGTGGCTAAATCCATATAACCATTCTTTGGTGGAATTTCCCATTTACTCATATTATTTAACTCCTTGCCCATTATAAATTAATTTTTTACTAATAAATCTTACTAACAAACTTTACTAAAAAAGTAAAATACTATAAATATAAAAGCATTTAACTAAATAGTTAATAAAAAATTTAATCGTTTACGTAAACGTTTATACCATAAATACTAATCTACGTCAATGGTAATAGGTAATATTTTAAGATGTTTTTTTAATTATTTATGATTCCTGTTAAAATAAAGCCACTATTAAATTCCAAAAATTAGACTAGAATTACAGAAGAATATATATAGAATATATATAAAGACTGATGCATAAAGATAGCATAATAGAAGTCACTAAGTCAGTATCAGGTAAAAATATTAGACTTACCCACAAGCAATAGTTTCATATTGTTGAATCTCATGATTATATAGCTGGAAATATTAATAGTATTATGGAGACGGTAAACTTACCTGATTGTATTGTAAAAGGTCTTAAAGGTGAATTAATAGCTTTAAAACATTATTCTAAGACAAATATTTGGAAGGCTTACAGATACCCGTGCCTACCTGTATAAAATTGTGAGAAAGGACACTAAATATTTTTTTAACGGACACTGAATATTTTTTTAACGGACACTGATTCTCGTTTTAAGCGGACACTAAATACCATCCACAGGCCTCCCTTCAAATATACATAAAAAACTTACAGAATGTCAATCTAATTTCTTAAATTTCTTTCTCACAGACTCACCTTTAAGTTCAATCCTATAAGAGCTATTTACCATCCTGTCACAGATTGCATCAGCTATTGTGGGGTCTCCTATTATCTCATGCCAGGCAGATACCGGAAACTGGCTGGTAATAATTGTAGAGGAAAGCCCATGCCTGTCTTCCAGTATCTCCAGTAAGGTAAGCCTTGAAGCCGTATCAAGCTTTTCCAGGCCAAAGTCATCCAAAATAAAAAGATCTGTTTTCTCTATCTTCTGCACCTGATTTATATAGCTTCCATCCGCTTTGGCTAGCTTTAGAGTTGAAAAAAGCTTCTGGGTGTTAAAATAGAGTGTCCTGTAGCCATATATGCAGGCCTGGTTTCCAAGAGCAGAGGCTATGAAACTTTTTCCTACCATATGTAAAGATTTACATATGACAGGATATGACAAGTATTTAGTTATGTAAAGTTTTAACCGAAAGTGCAGTATTGGAAGGAATCTCTGGCAAAAAACTTTACATAATATTCCTTAATTCCTCTACAATATACTCCTTATCATATTGTGTCCTTTCGGCAAAGCTGCGTAAATAAAAATTTTTTCAGGAAAACCGGTCTGTTTTCAGTAAAAAGACAGATTTTTTACGATATTCAGGCTGATTATTTTGCTTTAAGAGGAAA
>VGAU01000073.1 GCA_016870675.1 Actinomycetota bacterium
CAGCACTGCTTTCCTCAGGAATGGCAATATATCAGTTTTTTGTAAATCCATACATTGGAAGTTTCAAATTTTGGGTTGATACAGGCAGATTGAATGCTACTTTTACCGACCCAAATGCGTTAGGAGCATATTGTATATTGCTCTTTCCAATTTTTATTTCACTTATACTTTATTTCAAAAAATGGTATATGAAGTTAATTTTTTGTGTGCTGTTTTTACCTTTTATATTCATGACTTTTGTCTCAGGGTCAAGAAGCGCTGTTGCAGGCATTCTTGTTGCCTTCTTGATTTTCATAATCATTGGCCTGGTTTTTCTTTCAAGACAATTGAGACGCCTGGATAGAAGGAAAAAAATAGCAGCTTTAATCAGTTTTTTAACAATAGTGTTTATTCTTCTGTCAGGAAGTCTTGCGGTTTTTTTAACTGACAATCCTGTAAAATCAAGCCTGTTTGAGACCGCCCTTATTCAAAGATCTGTAGATTCCTTAAATACATTTAACAGCTATTTTAAATCTTCAGGATTTACTGAAGCACTTAAATCAATTTCAAATTACAGGTATATTTTCTGGAGACAGGCTATAAATATGGCTAAAGAGCACCCTTTATCCGGGGTCGGGCTTGGAACTTATATAATTGAAGTTCCTGACTATCTTTACAAATACGAGCCTGGTTTTGTACAAATCGATTATACCGGGAACTATTACCTGCAGGTTTTATCTGAGCTGGGAATACCGGGTTTTATATTGATTTTATTTGTATTTTATTTGTTGTTTAAAAAGATTTATATTCATTTTATTGGTCTCAGGCTTGACAGAGGTAAATTAAAAAGCAGATATGAGTGGCTTTTTACAGGCCTGATTATTTCATTTTTTACAATGCTGATTGCACAGATATTTGGACCGCATACAAATTTTATTGAAGTACAGTTTACATTTTGGCTGATAATTTCTCTTTTTGTAGTATTTATAAAAGTAAGTGAGGCAGATATCAAGGAAGATATAAGAATGAAGGCAGATGAGCTAAAGTATTTTAAACCTTTTTTTGCTATAAGTACTGATATGCATAGGAGGTTGAACATATATCAGAAAGTTTCACTGGGTCTTATTATATTGATATTTACTGCAAGTTTCTTCTCTGCATCCATTACGAATTTATCAATTACCGGAAAGCAAAATTCCTGTTACTGGCTTAATGAGTACGGGGTTTACAAGGAAGAGTCTATTCAGGGCAGGAGAGCAAGATGGATTGCCCCTGATGCAAGTACAGTAATAAATGAAAAAAAAGGTAAATTTTTAATTATTCCAATACAGGATTATACTCCAATTGAGCTGGATAAAAAAAATACAGTAAAAATATTTGTAGATAATTTATTTTTAGAAAAATGCAGGCTGGAAGAATCAAATAAATGGTATTATATTAAGGTTCGAATTCCTGATTTTACACAGTCGAGGTTTACTATTACAATTGTAAGCAGCATGGGCTGGGTACCCAAAGAAGTTGGTTTAAATAATGATACAAGAGAGCTTGCAGCAATTGTCGGAGAGTTTGAATTCAGCAATGAGTAGAGAAAAAATATAAACTGTCTTATAAGGAGTTGAGTAAACTTAATGAAATTACTGATAGTGGCAATGGCAAACAGCATACATACTGTAAGATGGATATCCCTTATTTGTGAACAGGGATGGGATATATACCTGTTTCCAACCAATGGTTTTACTTCAGTGCATCCTGATATGCCGCCGGTTAAAGTTTGCAGCTCAATTTTTTTAAGATTTTTAATTAACAGGTACAGGAGCAAGAAAACAGTAATAAAAATTCCGGATTTTCTGCTTGATGGAAACACCAGTTTTTTCAGTTGGGGCGATGTTATAAAAAAATTCTTGCCTGAAAGGCGAACTGAAAAATTATTAAGTATTATAAGGAGAATAAAGCCTGATCTGATTCATTCAATGCATATACAGGAGGCAGGGTACCTTACTCTGGAAGCAAAAAAAAGATATAAAGGGGCCTTTCCAAAATGGCTTGTTACCAATTGGGGAAGCGAGCTAAATCTTTTCAGCAAAGTTTCCGGCTACAGGGACAAGATAAAAGACGTTCTTTTAAACTGTGATTATCTTTCGGGAGAATGCAGCAATGATATTAAAATTGCAAAAGACCTTGGTTTTAAAGGCAGGTTTTTACCTGTGGTTCCGAATTCAGGAGGAATTGATTTTGATAAGATAAAAAAAATAAAAAAACCCGGACAAACTTCTGAGCGGAAAAATATAATGCTCAAAGGTTACCAGAATTGGGCAGGAAGAGCCCTTGTTGGACTGACAGCTCTGGAGATGTGCGCAGATGTACTTAAAGGCTACAGGATACTTATTTATAGCATAGACACAATAGATGTAATAATTGCTGCAGAGCTTTTTACACAAAGAACCGGTATAGAAACATTTATCATACCTTTTGGCACTCCTCATAATGAAATACTTTCATATCATGGGAGTGCAAGAATATCAATCGGGCTGAGCATAACTGATGCAATAAGCACATCCCTGCTTGAAGCAATGGTTATGGGCTCATTTCCAATACAGTCTGATACTTCATGTGCAAATGAGTGGTTTGAAAATGGGAAGACAGGAATCCTTGTCAGAGCTGAAGACCCTGAGAATATACAAAGAGCTATCAGAAAAGCTGTTGCAGATGATGATTTGGTTAACAGAGCTGCTGAATTGAATTACAATATGCTTTATGAGAGGTTAGAGTATTCAAAGATAAAAAATAAGGTTATCAATACCTATAAAGATTTAGTTAATAAAGGTGGTTAAAATAAAGGTAAAAGCCAATTAAAATATGATATCATGTGCAAATTTGTATAAACTGATCAAGGCAAAAATAAGGAATTAAAACCATGAAAAAAATCAGTGTTTTGGGGATGGGTTATATAGGACTTCCGACTGCATGCATGCTGGCAAACAGCGGTTTTAAAGTCCTGGGAATTGATATTGATGAAGAAATTATAAATAAGCTGAATTCAGGCAAACTTCATATAGAAGAGCCTGAGCTTGAAAAAATTTTTTCAAGTGCATTTAAAAACAATAGATTAAGAGTTTCACTGGAGCCAGAAAGATCCGATGTATTCATAATAGCTGTGCCTACGCCGCTTGACCACCGGAATAAAGCTGATTTAAGCTATGTAATAAGTGCCGCAAATAAAATTAAAGAAAAGATTAAAAAGGGTAATCTTGTAATACTCGAGTCAACCTCACCTCCCGGAACAACTCGAGATATTGTCGGTAAAATAATTACAAATGGTACCGAATTTATAGCGGGTAGGGATTACTACCTTGCTTTTTGTCCTGAAAGGGTTCTTCCGGGAAAAATAGTTTATGAACTTGAAAATAATGACAGAATAGTGGGTGGTGTCGATAAAAAATCTTCTGAGGCTGCAGAAAGTATTTATAAAACTTTTGTTAAAGGAAAGATATTTTTAACCGATCTTGAGACTTCTGAGTTTGTAAAGCTTGCTGAAAATACTTACAGGGATATAAATATAGCATTTGCAAACGAACTTAGCCTTATTTGCAAAGATTACGGAATTGATATCCGGGAAGTAATAAAGTATGCAAATATGCATCCGCGAGTAAAAATTTTAAATCCTGGTCCGGGTGTGGGAGGGCACTGCATACCAATTGACCCATGGTTCATCCTGGAAAATACAGACAGAAAAGATACTTTAATTGAAAAGTGCAGAAAAATAAATAACAGCATGCCTTTTATAATTTCTGAAGAGATTGCTGAAATTGTAGGAAAGTACAGGGATCCAAAGGTTACAATTTTTGGTTTCAGCTACAAGGAGAATGTAGGAGATATAAGAGAAAGTCCTGCAATTATTATTAACAATGAGCTTATGAAAAAGGGGATTAAAGTTTCAATTTATGACCCTTTAGTTGTAAATACAAAGTATAATTTATCCGAGCTGGAAGAGTCTGTTAAAGGCTCAGACCTTGTTTTACTTTTTTCAGGACACAGCGTTTTTAGAGATATCGATCTGAAATCAGTTTCTAATTTAATGAGAAATAAGAATATTTTTGATGCGAGGAATTTTTTTGATAAATCAACTGTAGAAAAATTAGGGTTTAATTATTACGGGCTTTAATATACGAAAAGCTCATCAAAATTTTACAATTTTATATTGATAACTTGCTTGTTAAGAAAATAAAGTTAGAAGATGATTCATGGTATAATTTAAAACTGGATATTCCAAAATTTACAGGTAGTATTTATAGTAACAGGTTTACTTTAACAATAGTTGTTTCCAGAGCCTGGGTACCTAAAGAGGTGGGTTTTAATAATGATACCAGAGAGCTTGGGGTTCGGGTAGGAGAGTATAGATTTATTGACTGATAGGCGTTAATATTAAAGATAAATAATTTTTAAAATTCGGTTATTTATCTTAAAATTATTTATTAATTGTCAAACATTAAGAGAATATAAAAGATAATGGAGGACTCTTTAAAAACAACTTATAACTTAAGAAGCAGAATATTTTATGGTTTTATATTAGCAGTAAGTGATTTAATATTTCTGGCTTTAAGTTGCTTTTTAGCATATTATATAAGATTTTTTTCAGATGTTATTGGAAAAGCTACTTATAATATCAGTTACGGATATGTTATCTATTCCATAGTAATAATAATATCAATCATTATAATCTTATTTTTATTTAGATTATATGATTTAAAATGTATTTATAGAGGACCTGTTTTTTATCCTAAAGCAATATTATCAGTATTTCTTAGCACAGTAATAATCTATTATTTGGCAAGATTTATAAGCGGTTTATATTTTTCCAGGTTATATGTTGGTTTATTATTTGCATTTGGAGTCATCTTACTTTTTATTAGCAGATTTGTAATTGGTGTTTTTACAAAGAGGATCTTTAGAGCAATTGGGATTCCTTATGATGATCTGGTAGTAGGAATAGTAGATAATCTTAAGATTTTAAAGAGCCTCAGAAGAGCACATAAGAAAGTAATATATGGTTTAATTCTTGTTTTAAATGATATTATTTTTCTGGCAATAGCTTTTTTCCTTTCATATTATTTAAGATTTTACATCGGTATATTAGGTGAAGTAGCGAAAGTATATTATATTGAGGCAAATTATAGTTTTTACTCTATTGTATTTATCTTGTCTGCGGTTTTAATTTTTTCAATATTCAGATTGTATAATTGGGACCAGATCTATAAAGGTTCAGGCTATTATTCCAGAATAGTCAAAGGCATCATTATCAATATTATAGTGATTATTATGGCAGGTTATATTTTTGAACTCTTTACCTTCTCAAGAAAATGGATCTTATTATTGTTTATATTCAGTACCTTCTTAATTCTAACCAGCAGGTTAATAATTGAATTAACTACAATTAAGTTATTGCGAAAACTGGATATAAAGTCTGAAACGATTATAGTAGGTGTTGGTGAAAATGCCAATAGGATTGAAGATAGTTTTAGAAAATATTCAATGGAAGGTGATACAATTTTAGGCTATGTTGATAAAAAGAGTAAAATTTTAAAAAATAAAAGATATTGTATGGACTTTAATGTACTTGGTTACCTTGAAGATATAAGAGAAGTTATTTATAAAAATAAGATTCAAAGAGTCATTATTTCTGCCCCTGAATATAATTATCGTGAAATTCTAGAAATATTAGAAAAAATAAAGGGTATTGATATATCTATACTGGTTTTTCCTGGATTTTTTGAATTTTCTATAAAGAGAATGAATATGAGAGAGATTGCAGGCATTCCACTTATGCAGGTTTCAAATATTGGTTTTTTTGGTTTTAATTTATTTTTAAAAAATTTAACTGATTATTTATTAGGAAGCATTATTTTTTTATTTTTTATTCCGATTTATATATTTGTAGGGCTTGCCATAAAGATGGATTCCAAAGGTCCAGTATTTTACCAGCAAAAAAGGTATACCAAAGACTGTAAGGAATTTTATATGTATAAATTCAGGTCAATGTATATAGATGCAGATCAGAGGATAAAGGAACTGGAGGGGTATAATGAAGCTGATGGTCCCCTATTTAAAATAAAAAATGATCCTCGTATTACCAGAGTGGGGAGGTTTATCAGAAGATTTTCTATTGATGAACTTCCCCAGATAATAAATATTTTTAAAGGCGAGCTCAGTCTGGTGGGGCCCAGACCTCCATTACCATGTGAAGTTAAAAAATATGATGAGTGGGAGATAAAAAGAATGAATGTAAAGCAGGGTGTTACAGGGCTGTGGCAGGTAAGCGGGAGGAGCGAGCTCTCCTTTGAGGAAATGGCAAGGCTGGATTTATATTATATTCAAAACTGGTCTATAGGAATGGATATAAATATCATATTAAAAACAATACCCGCTGTTATCTTTAGCAGAGGCGCTTATTAAATATTCTAATATTCCATTTTTATAATATTCCATTTTGTTTGACATAATTTTCTATTTGTGTAATTATATAAAAGTGTCTAAAGTTTTTTATAGTAATTTAGTAAAAATTATAGCAAATATATAGTAATAAAATATAATAATTATTTATAGCAATGATAAGTAATAAAAAGGGAGACCATAACTATATACTTTTATTATTCCTTCTGTTTATCTTTGTCATATCTTTTACCTTTTATGCATGTTCTTTTAATAATCAACCCAAAGACAAAATAGATGTAGGCGAAGAAGATCCATTTTTAAATCAGTCTAATACAAGAAGTAATAATGAAGATCTTAAATCTGAAACCAGGCAAGATAGCAAGGAAGAAGAGATATCAGAAGAAAAGACAATAGAGGAGAATGAACAAATCGATTTAGAAAACGAAGAAGAATTAGAAGGAGATAAAAATAAGGAAATTTCTGAAGAAGATAAGGAAACTGAATCATTAACTATTAAAGTATATTATGCTGATTCAATTGTCCAATATCTTGTTGGAGAAGAAAGAATAATCTCAGGAACACATAAATATCTTTCTGCTTTTATGGAAATTCTAAAACCACCACTTGAACCTGGACATAAGGCCTTGGTACCAGCTACTACTAAAGTAAATAGAATAAGTTTTGATAATGGTAACATTGCTTTAGACCTATCACCGGAATTTTTAAATGATAGATTTAAAAGTGATGTTCAAGATATATTGTTGGTGTATTCAATAGTTAATACTTTTACGGAGTTTCCCGAGGTAAATACTGTTAGTTTTTATATCAATGGTGAAAGATTAAGCACATTAGGACAGCTTGATATAAGTAATTCTTTATATAGGGATGAAAGCTGGATTAAGAAAAATTAAGAGAAGAAAAGAAAATTAACATGAATAAAAAATTTAATAAAGGCAATTTTTTTAGGTTCATATTAACCTTTTTTGTTATTTTAATATCTTTATCGATTATCTTTGTAAGTTTTGCTGATAAAAAATTAATAGCAGGTGATGCTATTACTATATTTCTTGACCCAGGTCACGGTGGAAGTGATTATGGATGTATACATAATGGTTTAAATGAGAAAGATATTAATCTAAAAATTGCCTTAAAACTTAAAGGCCTTTTAGAATCTAATGGCTTTAGAGTAATTATGAGAAGAACATCTGATGAGGGGAAAAGTCTGGATGAAGTTGTTAATATGGCAAATAATAGTGGCGCAGACTTATTTTTATCCATCCATAATAATGCTTCTCTTTCCCCAGCATCTACGGGTACTGAAACCTACTGGAGTGCAAATGGAGTAGCTGGTTCCAGTCAGTTTGCAGCATCAATTCAAAGCAGTTTAGTTAGTGAAATAGGTAGACCGAACAGGGGGGTGAAAACTGCAGATTTTAAAGTTATAAAAAATACAGGGAT
>VGAU01000074.1 GCA_016870675.1 Actinomycetota bacterium
TCCTTCTTCCACAATACAAATGGGACCTCCAGCCTGAGCTTCAGGTGACACGTGTCCAATAGAAGCTCCCCTTGTAGCACCTGAAAATCTACCGTCTGTAATTAAGACAACTTCCCTGTCCAGACCAATTCCGGCAATAGCTGATGTCGGAGCAAGCATTTCCCGCATTCCGGGCCCGCCTTTAGGCCCTTCATATCTTATTACTATCACATCTCCGGAATTTATTTTTCCATTCATTATTGCTTCCAATGATTCTTCTTCACTATTGAATATTCTGGCTTTACCCTTATGGTGATACATTGAAGGATCTACAGCTGATCTTTTGACAACACATCCTTCAGGAGCAAGATTGCCCCATAAAATGGCAATGCCTCCATCTTTAATATAAGGATTGAAAACTTCTCTTATAACTTCCTTATTTAAAATCTTAGAACCTGATATATTTTCCTTTACTTTTTCCCCGCTAACAGTTTCGAGCTCTCCATTAATCAATCCGTTTTTTAGAAGTTCATTCATTACTGCTTCTACTCCGCCAGCGCTGTACAGATCCTCAAGATGATGTTTACCAGCCGGGCTTAACCTGCATAAATTAGGTGTCCTGTTACTTATTTCGTTTACCATTTCCAGGTTAAAATCAACTCCGGCTTCATTAGCAATCGCCGGCAGATGTAGTATGGTATTTGTTGAGCAGCCTAGCGCCATATCAACTGCAAGCGCATTCTTAACTGCATCTATGGTTACAATATCTTTTGGTTTAATATTTTTATTTACAAGTTCCATAATCTTCATTCCGGCAGTCTTTGCCAATCTTAATCTTTTGGAATAAAAAGCCGGAATAGTGCCGTTTCCGGGCAATGCGATTCCTATTGCCTCTGATAGACAGTTCATTGAATTAGCTGTAAACATTCCTGAACAGCTCCCGCATGTAGGGCAGGCTTCTTCCTCTATTTCTCTCAAATCCTCATCAGTGTATTTACCCTTTTTATATTTCCCGATAGCTTCATAGCAAGTGCTATAATCAATATCCTCACCTTTAAATTTTCCTGCCAGCATCGGTCCGCCGCTTATTACAATTGAAGGAATGTTTAACCTGAGTGCTGCCATAATCATTCCCGGGACAATTTTATCGCAGGATGAAATCAGAACCAGCCCGTCAAAAGGATGCGCCATTGATACTGCTTCTATACTATCAGCTATTATTTCCCTTGTGGCAAGAGAATATTTCATCCCAACATGATTCATAGCCACTCCGTCACACACGCCTATTGTCGAAAATTCCTGGGGTGTGCCTCCGGCTATCCTGATTCCCGCTTTAACCGCTTCAGCAATACTATCAAGATGCATATGGCCCGGTATTAATTCATTTGCTGAATTCACAACTCCGATTATAGGCCTCCTTATTTCTTCATCAGTATATCCTAAAGACTTAAAAATCGACCTGTGGGGTAGCCTTGCAACCCCCTTTTTCATATTATCGCTTCTCAATTTTCCTCCCTCTCTTAAGAAATTACTTTTCAAATATTTCAATTATATATATAACAAGTATTTGAAATACTTATAAAAGAATTTACAGGACTATTATACAATGCAAAAGACAATATTTGTCCTGAAATTAGGATAGAATACCGACTAAAAGTAGTAGACAGGTTAAAATTAAAAGAATACATAGGGAAAGACCGGTAACATTTGTATTATCGGTAAAATGGGTTTTAAAAAACTCATTTTTAAGTTTATCTGGAAAACTTCCTTTTCTCGTATTCATAATAACTATTGAAAATTTGATTAAGGAAACATAATATCATAGATATACTACTAAAACAATTAAAATAATAAAAAAAACAGGGCTCAAGTTTTATTAACTCGAACCCTATTTTTTAAATTAAAAAATTTACCTTAAGACAATTTACCTCCACAACTACTGCAGAATTTCTGACCCTCCTCAACTTTACTTCCACAAGATGGACAATATTTTACTTCTTCCTTAGACTCTTCTTTTTTGGGCTTCTCTTCTTTGATAGTTGGCGCAGCTTTTGGAGTTTCTGTTTTGGTTGAGGCACTTCTTCTTTTCACCAATACCACAACAACCACCACAATTATTATTACAAATAATATTGGCAACACTATAGCAAGTATTATTATTATTAAGCCTAATGCTGCTAACCCTGCCTCACCTTCTTTGGTCTCACTTATTTCTTTTTCCGCTACCTCTTGAATCTCTCCCTCTTCTATAGGAGGTTCTTCTACTAATGGAACATCTTCACCCTTGTTTACCGCTTCCTGCGCTTTAGCTCTATATTCCTGTGCTTTAATATGCCTCTGACTTAAATTTAAAACAGCATTAAAGTTATTTATAGCTAATGAGTAATGTTTTCCTCTGAACATTACCATTCCTTTTTCAAATTCTTCATCCAGCATCCCAAGTTTATTTGTAACCCCATTTTTATTAAGAATTTCCTTTATATCATTGCTGGGTCTAAGAAAATTAACATTTTCACTTGATCCCATTGTTAGCATACCAATTACTTCTCCATTCTCATTTAAAACGGGGCTCCCGCTGTTCCCAGGAGCAGCTGTCATATCAACCTGAAGTACTTCGGTTCCTCCAACCATTTTTCTTGCGCTTACTATTCCTGACGCATATGTAGGAGTCATAATACTTTCCCAACTAATATCAGCATTCCAGGGATAACCAATAATAGTTATGCTATCCTGTACCTCAATTTTAGAGGAATCACCTAATATGGTACTGGAAAGAGCTCCTCCTGTTACTGGAGTTATTTTAAGTACAGCTAAATCTCTCTGTTCCCACGGGCTGAAGTCTATAACTTCTGCTCTTATGTAATTCTCATTAGGATTATCTGGAAGTCCAGCAGTTGCTGTATTGAATTGAACCCAAACCTCCCTATCCGGATTTGGTCCATTTTCACCCTCTACTTTATAATTGTCATAAATCCAATTCCAATCTCCGTCAGTTAAATCGTAATACTCGTCAGGATAATAATCGTAAATATATGCATCTAAAATAGCCCATTTTATATCATCGTAAGGTACGTCAATTACATGTCCTGCTGTGAATATATGGCCGGTATCAGGATTCACACAAAATCCTGTTCCCCCGAAAGGACCATAGTAATACTGTTCACTCCAGCTTGCCGTATTTGGATTATACACATAAGCATAATAATAAGTTGTGATATAGCATACAGCAGGTTCGGTTAAAATCATCTTATCCTTAAAAGTAAGCTCATAAGTAGTATCCTGAGCAGTAGTATCCTGAGCATAAGCAACACTGGAAAAACTTAAGACAAAAACTAAAATGAAATAAAAGACTAACAATTTTAAAATTTTTTTACCCATTTCTTCCCCACCCTCTCTAATTTTACATATATTATTTATTAGTATATATATATATTAATTATTAATTATATTTTCTTTTTTCTATAAAGTCAATAAATATATTAAATTATTATTATATTTTTAATAATACTTATCCTAAAATAATTTTATAAAAAATTACATAAAAAATAATACTTTAAATTAAGATTTTATTAGCTATTTAAAATTTTTTTATAATATTCCAAATACTTTGGTACTATTAACTTGCTGTCAAAAAGTTTTGCTCTTTTTCTGGCTTCAGCACCCATTTTTACCCTGGTATCCGTATTGCAAAGTATCTTAATAGCTGCTTCACTCATAGAATCAATATCTTCTGGATTAAAAATAAAGCCCGACTTTCCATTCTCGATTACTTCTTTAAGCCCCCCCACATTTGTACCTATCACAGGAACTTCACAGCTTAAAGCCTCCAGCGCCGAAAGTCCGAAACCCTCACTTTTTGAAGGAAGCATATAGACATCACTGATGCTAAGAAGTGGTATTATATTTTCCTGAATACCTAAAAATAGTACTTTATTTTGCAGATTTAATTTATTTACCATACTCCTGATTTTGCATATATCCGGGCCATCACCTACAAGCAATAACTTACTTTTTACACTTTTACTAACCGAGTAAAACACTTTTACAATGCTTTCTATTCTTTTTACCGGTCTGAAATTAGAAATATGTATAATCACCTTATCATCTTTATCAATAAAGTCTATATTTCTTCTATTGTCATCGGTCCTTTTATATTTTCCAGTATCTACAAAATTGTAAATAACTTCCATTTCTTTATTTATTTTAAAGATCTTTGCAGTGGTTTCTTTGAGATAATTAGAAACACAGGTAATACCGTCACTTTCCTCTATACTGAATTTTGTTATCCTATAAAAAGACTCATGATTCCCTACCAGAGTAATATCTGTGCCATGCAATGTAGTTATGAATTTTATTTTGCTACTTCCTATTATTTTTTTTGCCAGGTATGCCGAAGTCGCATGAGGCATGGCATAATGCACATGAAGGATATCTAATTTCTCTGATTCTATAACTTCAGCCATTTTTGCACTCAGGGACAGGCTGTAAGGGGGGTATTTAAAAAGTGAGTACTCAAGCATTTCAACTTCATGGAAAAAAATATTTTTATAGAATTTATTCAGTCTGAAAGGGAGACCGTAGCTTATAAAATGGATATTATGACCTTTTTTTGCCAGCTCTATCCCCAATTCTGCAGCTACGGCTCCGCTGCCGCCATAAGTTGGATAACAGGTCATTCCTATATTCATAATACAAGTCCACCAGTTGATATATTTTAAAGATGCCTTAACATTATTTCAAATACTTAAAAAATTCCAGAGGATCGTCAATCTTAATATCAGATTCTATATAATATGGCTCCCCATATTCTGACCTTATTTTTAACCCTGAACATTGATGCCTGCTATTAATTACGTCAAAAAAATATTTGGAAGCTATGTGGGTCATCACTTTTTTTGCGACATCGCTATAGAACTGGGATTTATAAGCAGCGACTGCGCTAAACTTCTTATTGTAATACTGGCTTATATCAACTATGAAACTGGGTTTGAATTCATAATGAAGCATATAGTTAATTACCACATCCGGTCTGTAAGAGTCCAGCTCAGTTTTAAATTTTTCAAGTCCGGAAATAAAAATAGCATCTTTTAATAACTTATAAGAGTTTTCATGATCCGGATGTCTGTCTCTCCAGAAAGGTATAAGGGCAAGCCCTGGCCTGTATTTCCTTATGGCACTTATTACTTTCATCCTGCTGTCATAATCATTTTTTATATTAGCATCTTCAAGTCCAAGATTTTCCCGTATATCCAATCCCAGTATTTTTGATGCTTCTTTTATTTCTTCTTCCCTGGTCTTTAAATTACCATTGGTAGAGAGCTCGGCTCTGGTAAGATCTATTATTCCTGTCCTGTATCCCTTATCTTTTAACTTTAAAAGAAGCCCCCCGCATCCCATTTCTGCATCATCCGGATGAGGGCTGAAAGCCAGGGCATCTATTCTAATTTCTTTTTCCATTTTCTTCCTTAAATAATTTCTAAAAATTTATGCGGGAAATCCAGGGGTTTTACTGCAGAGTACAAATCATCTATAAAACCAAAGCCATATCTATTCAAGTAACTTGTTATATTAATTTCACGCTCCTGCAAATTATTATCTGGAAAAATATTCGTATAAATTTTATTTATGCCTTCAACTATAAATTCATTCTGCCTTTTTAATTCGGAATATAGTTTTTTATTCAGAACCTTTATCTCCTTTTTTATATTCCTTTTAATTCTATCAAAAGAATTCGAAATATTCATTTCTGAATCCAAAAAACTTTTCTCTAATTTTTCAAGTTTTATTTGTATGTCACTTTCCAGATCCGGTACTAACTTCCCCAGATCTATTTTTAATCTTTTATTAACAGCTTGCCTGATTATTTCTTCTTTACTTGATTCCAATTCTATATCTGTAATTTTTAACTTTATAATTAGTCTTTTTATTTTCTTTTCAACTATAGTCGAAGAAAATCTGGGATAAATAACTGGCATTTTTAAACCATAAAGATTATAAACAGACTTTAACTGAGCAAAGTAACTTGATTCCCCGGGACCACAAATTGAGCACAATACTGGTAAAAGTTTGTCCTGAAGCAATGGTCTTAATATCACATTCAGGCTAATGGCAGCAGGTTTTTCTATCATCAGATCCCAGAATTCTTTTTTGTCATACCTTTTATCTGAAATTTCAAATAAATTATCGCTATCAGAATATATCTTCTTCCTGATGCCATCAACACAATAGAAAAAATCAAGCATTCCAGGTGTGGAACTTAGCTGACTGTGATAACCACAACTATTGAGTTTTTTACCCGTGGAATTTATTAAATGGCTTATCTGATAATGTTTACTCATATCAAATTCCAGCAGATTGTAGGACAATTTTTTCAGTTCAATATCGGCAGGATC
This sequence comes from Actinomycetota bacterium, assembly GCA_016870675.1. GTDB lineage: Bacteria > Actinomycetota > Humimicrobiia > Humimicrobiales > Humimicrobiaceae > Hydromicrobium. The sequence continues at coordinate 6,372 of VGAU01000074.1, forward strand.
TATGATTACAAGACCATAACCGGAAAACATTCTTGTAATTATAGCTGAAAAAAAAGAGGAAACATTTATTTCTCTTTTGGTGTTAGAACAATTCTTTAAAGCACTTGCCAGAATATTTTTATAAAAATACATTATTTCAGTCTTAAAGCTTGTAGAATGAAGAATACTTTCCAGTTTTTCAATTGCTTCTTTAAACCTGTAATCAGCAAGATAGATATCGGAATATCTGGTTTTTGGGTTAAAATCTGACAGGTCAAGTTTGATATTTGTAATTTCCTTATTAATTACATTTAAATTATCAATCTGGTCAAAACTATTATCATCCGATGCATTCCAGAAACATGGGATTATAGGTATTTTTAATTCTTTTTCAAAGTAACTGCTTACCTTTAATATGGTGAGTATCTTAAATATTATAAATATAGGCCCGGTTAAAAAACCGGGCTGCTGCCCTCCTATAACAACTACTGATTTCGGATTTTTAAGTTTTTCTATATTTTCTATAGTTTTCTGACTGCAGCCAATATTTTTATTATAGTTCTTTAAAATATTGTAAATTTTTGACCTGTTTTCTTTATCATAACCTGCCTTTAGGTCTAAAACTCTTTTTTTATAAACATCTATATTTCTGTAATCATACTGGTAATATTCACAAACATTTTCAAAATTAAAAATATAATCTCTAAACAGATCGTTATAATAAAATTTTTTTGTATTTATTTCTTTTGATACAATCATTAGAATATAAAAATTTATGAAATAAAAAAACTAAGCTTTATAATATTTTACATAATATCGTATAATTATCCAGGCATACAAATATTGCTATGAAAAATTTAAATTCTAATTTAATTCTACATTTTGAAAAACCACATAATATCGGAGAAGTATCCTTCCCCGATGCAGTCGGAAGAAGTGATTGGTCTGAATGTCCCGGTAATATAATATTTACAGCAAAAATAAATAAAAATATAATCAGAGATATAAAATTTAAGTCATCCGGCTGCAGTTATACCATTGCTGCAGCAAGTTATCTTACAACCCTGACTAAAAATAAAGATATCCTCGAATCTACTCTAATAACTGGAAAAGAAATAGAAAAATATCTGGGAAAATTCCCTGAAGATAAAAAAACTGTTCTTAATGAAGCTATAAATACTCTGCAAAATTTAATTAGCGACTATATTTCAAAATCCCACACCGAGAATATTTATAAAAAAAATAATAAAAAAGTTGCAGTAGCCATGAGTGGAGGAATTGACAGTTCTATGGCTGCAAAAATTTTAAAAGATAATGGCTGGGAAATAATTGGGGTTACCATGAAATTACTTCCTTATGATTTTGGATGGAAAGATGGTTCCAAAACCTGCTGTTCCCGTAAAGATATTGAAACTGCAAGAAAAGTATCTCTTAAACTGGGTATTCCCCATGTTGTAATAAATCTTATCCGGCCATTTGAG
>VGAU01000075.1 GCA_016870675.1 Actinomycetota bacterium
CATGACGATTTCTACTTCATGGTCATCAACTTTGTTTTTTATGTATATAACTTTTTTATGTAAAACATCTTTTTTCTCACATAAATATTTTACAAAATCAACTATTCCGCCTTCATATTGATATATTTCTTTCTTTTCAGATTCCACTCTTGCATCTACCAGAGTAATCTTTAAACCCTTATTCAGAAAAGCCATTTCTTTCATCCTGCTTGCCAGTATCTCGAATTTATAATCTATATCTTCAAATATTTCCCTATCAGGATAAAAAGTAATTGCAGTACCGTGAGTTTGAGTTTTTTCACCTTTTATAAGACCGGTAACCGGTTCCCCTCTTTTGTAATCCTGCTTGTAAATGTGCCCGTCTCTTCTTACTTCTGCACTCAGCTTTTCCGAGAGAGCATTTACCACAGAAACTCCAACACCATGCAGCCCGCCTGAAACTTTATATCCTTCTCCACCAAATTTTGCACCAGCATGTAATTTGGTAAGAACTATTTCCACTGCAGGCTTGTTAAATTTCTCGACCTTCTTTACCGGTATTCCTCTACCATTATCCACTACAGTGACAGAATTATCCTTTTTTAATACAACCAGCACATTATCACAAAATCCTGCCATGGCTTCGTCAATACTATTGTCTATCACCTCATAAATAAGATGGTGCAGACCTCTGGAGCTTGTAGAACCGATATACATACTTGGCCTTTTTCTAACTGCAGAAAGACCTTCTAAGACTGTTATATCTTTAGCGTCATAACTTGATTTTTTCAAAAAAATCTCCTTTAAACTTTAAAATTTCCTTTTTAAAATATGGATAAAGGGCAATAAGTAAACACCAAAACCACCTTGATACCCATTACCCTTTCTGGTTTTAAATATAAATATTTTTTCAAAAATATCCTGCGATTTTATTAATTCTAGACTTTAAATATTATACCATATTTTAGGGTAAATTTGCCCAAAATAGGCTGAAGAATTTCAAAGATTTTGCTTGAATCTTATACTACTGACTACTTCTTCTCCAATAAAGGAATTTATCTTTTCGATCAATTGATTGGACATAAGACTTAGTTCATTTGCCCAGGTAGAAGTGGTAACAGATACATATAATACACTTCTGATTATTCTTTTAGGTTTTGCTTTTTTATTTATGTCAGCCCCAACAATTTCTTCCCAGCAGTTAAAGATATTGGATATATTTAATTTTTTCCTCATATTCAAATTTTCTATAACATCCCCGATTATACTTCCAATATCTTCAAACTCTTTCATAATCATATTATATGTTACAGCCTATAAATCTGAAACTGCAATTTTGTTATCTTTAATTAAAAGCTTATTTCCAAATTCCAGATCCAGTTTATCAAGATAACTAATATTTGTAGTGGTTACAAAAGTCTGAAACCTGTCACTTACAGCTTTTACCAGTAATTTTCTTCTTTCTATATCAAGTTCAGAAAATACATCATCCAGAAGAAGGATGGGATCTTTTTTTATTTTTTTTCTCAAGATGTCCAATTCACAAAGTTTTAAACTTATTGAAGCAACCCTTTGCTGACCCTGAGAACCAAAGGACCTTATATTTTTACCGTTTAGCAAAATTACAAAATCATCTCTATGTGGTCCAACCGTTGTGGTTTTATACAACAGGTCTTTTTGGAGGCTTTCCGTTAATTTACGGTAAAATATATCCTTCAAGTTATTTTCTATAAAATTTTCTTTTTTATAACTTTTTACATTAAAATAACCAGTATATTCATCCGGGTTATCCCCCCTATCCCAGCTGAACACGTAAAACAGGTCTACTTTAACTCCCTTAAAGAAGCTATTTACGTAACTTTTAAATTCATCCCTGAATTCAGCTAACAGTCTGTATCTCTTTTCTATTATATCAGTACCATACCTGACAATATTATCATTCCACACTTCCAGTGTAGAATTACTGGCCGCATTTTTTCTCCCGCTTATACTTTTTATCAGACTGCTCCTCTGGATAAGTATTTTCTGATACTGCAGTCGCTGTCTGTAATACTGCTTATCTAACTTCTCAAGTATACAGTCAAGGAAATTTCTCCTGTCTGAAGGGCCCGATTTTACAATTTTTAAATCATCAGGAGAAAATATAACTGAGGGAAGTATTGATATAAAATCCGATTTTTTCCTCTGGTATATTTTATTGACTCTGATTTTAATATTATTATCTTTCCGCAGCTCTACTTCCATAAGATGATCCATTCCGTTATTTTTTTCAGAGCCAATTAAAGCTTTTATTATAGAATAATCACTGCCCCACTTAATAATTTCATCCTGGCTGTAAGTCCTGTGAGACCTGCCTGTGGATAAATAATATATGGATTCCAGTAGGTTAGTTTTACCATTACCATTATTGCCCAGGATAAGAATGGTATTTTTGTCAAAATTTAAATTGACATGGCTGTAATTCCTGTAATTTTTTAATTCTAATTTCTTTAAATACACTATGCTGTTATAAATTCTCTAACACTTTATTATAAAATGCTTGTATAATTTTTACCTTATTTTAAAAACACTATCTTTTTAATATGAGAAATATATTTTTAAATTTCCCATATTTAATACTTCAAATAATATCATTTATGAGTTAAAACTTTAACTTGTTATCTAAGCCTGATTTCTTACAGTTAACTTACCTCCAAATATAGAATATAGATTATATTTTAAGGCGAAAGTTCTAAAAAATCACTAACCCTTATATGTTACAATTATTAAAAATATTCTTTTATTCTGTTATAATCTTTAAAAATAAATTTAAGGTAAAGTTTTCCTGAAACATTATTTTTAGTTTTCTTAGAAAGGAATACAATGCGGATTGCAGATCTATCCAAACATGAATTACAGCCTGAAGAAGTAAAAAGAATTGATGAAATAATAAAAAAATATAAGGGTAAAAAGGGAGCATTAATTCCAATTCTACAGAAAATTCAGAAAGACATCGGTTTTATACCAGTGGAAGCCCAGAGAAAAGTGGCAAAAATGTTAGGTATTCCTGAAAAGGATGTTTATGGAGTGTCTACCTTTTATTCTTTTTTTTCAATGATTCCAAGGGGCAGAAACAATATAAGAGCTTGTCTTGGTACTGCATGTTTTGTCAAAGGTGGTAAAAAAATAGTTGACAGGATTATAAAAGAACTTGGAATTGAGCCAGGTCAAACTACAGCTGACAGGGAGTATTCGCTTCAGGTTAACCGATGCTTTGGTGCCTGTGGTCTTGCACCAATAATTGTAATTAATGATAAGCTCTACCAGAAGGTAAACCCTGAAGAAGTTATGGATATAATTTATTCTTGTAAAAAATAAAATTTTACCTGTTTTATTATTATCATACTGTTACCTTTAAGAAACGAAGGGATTAGACAATTGGATAGAAAACTCTTAAAAATAAGAACAAAAGAGGAACTTACCAGTATTAAGGAAGAAGTAAGCAGAAAAAAAGTATTAAATAGTAAGGGGAAAAAATATAGAATAACTGTTCATCTTGGAACTTGCGGTATAGCTTCAGGGGCAGAAACAATAATAGACTCAGTTAAAGAGGAAGTAGCTTCTAGAAAACGCAGTGATATTGAATTTACTACTTCCGGATGTGTGGGGTTTTGTGCTCTTGAACCCATGCTAACTGTTGAATCATATAACTTATCCTCTGTTATGTACTATAGTCTTGATAAGGATAAGGTAAAAATATTGTTTAAAAATCATATAGATCAAGGAAAAATAGCAGAAGAATTAAATCCCATAACAGCAGATTCTGAGCTGGCAGACTTTTATAGATATCAGGAGTCAAGGGTTTTAAGAAACAGGGGCAAAATTGACCCTTTTAAAATTGAGGATTATATTGAAAAAAACGGCTACTTTGGTCTGGCCCGAGCTATTGAGATTGGCGACCCTGAAAAGATTATTAAAACTATTTCTGAATCAGGCTTAAGGGGACGTGGGGGTGCAGGTTTTCCAACAGGCAAGAAATGGGAATTCTGTAAAAATGCTCATTCCAGAAGCGGGATTAAGTATGTAATATGCAACGGTGATGAAGGAGACCCTGGTGCTTTTATGGACAGAAACTTGCTTGAATCTGATCCACATTCTGTCCTTGAAGGAATGCTGATATCAGCTCTGGCTATTAGTTCAAATAAAGGTTACCTGTATGTAAGAACAGAATATCCTCTTGCAGTACGGACTGTGAAACATGCAATAAAACAGGCAAAAGATTATGGACTGATAGGGAAAAACATATTGGGCAGCAGCTTTGATTTTGATGTTGAAATATATCAAGGCGCAGGTGCATTTGTATGTGGTGAAGAAACTGCACTTATACAATCAATTGAGGGAAAAAGAGGAATGCCCAAACCAAAACCGCCATTTCCTGCAAATGAGGGACTTTATGGAATGCCTACGCTTATAAATAATGTTGAAACATTTTCAAACATTCCTCAGATAATATTAAATGGAGCACAGTGGTTTAATAGTATTGGATCTGCAACAAGCAAAGGCACGAAAATATTTGCCCTGGCAGGGGCTGCAAATAATGTTGGCCTTGTTGAAGTCCCGATGGGTATGACCTTAAGAGATATCATTTATAAAATTGGTGGCGGGATAGCAGGAGGGAAAAAGTTTAAAGCTGTGCAACTTGGAGGACCGTCTGGAGGATGTATTCCTGAAAAATTCCTTGATATTCCTGTGGACTATGAGAAAGTGAAAGAAGTTGGTGCAATAATGGGCTCAGGCGGGATGATAGTTTTAGATGAGGATACTTGTATGGTAGACCTTTCAAGATATTTCATGGATTTCATTCAAGAAGAATCCTGTGGGCAGTGTGTACCATGCAGAATTGGTACTAAAAGGATGCTAGAAATACTAGAAAGAATTACTAAAGGAGAAGGAGAAAAAGGAGATATTGAAAAATTAGAGAAATTAGGTTGTATGATAAAAGAGACATCACTTTGTGGCTTAGGACAAACTGCTCCTAATCCTGTTATTAACACCATTTGCTATTTCCGCGACGAGTACGAAGCGCATGTGAAATATAAAAGATGCCCGGCTGTTACATGCAAAGAGATAATTTCATCGCCATGCCAGCACGTCTGCCCAATTGATACAGAGACTTCAGTTTATATATCTCTAATTGCTAAAAGACATTTTAAGGAAGCATTTGATATAATTCTTAAAGATAATCCCCTGCCGTCTGTTTGTGCAAGAGTATGTCACCATCCCTGTGAATCAAAGTGCCTGGCTGGTAAATGGGGAAGTCCGATTGCTATCAAGACACTCAAGAAGTTTGTTACTGAATATGCATTAAAAGCAGGAATATACACTAAACCAAAAAAAGAGCAAAAAACGGGCGGAGAAAAGATTGTAATAATCGGTTCAGGGCCAGCTGGTCTTATGGCTGGTTATAGACTTGCTAACAAAGGATATGATGTTACTATTTTTGAAGAATTAGATTTTCCGGGTGGGGCATTAACTGCTTGCATACCAGAATACAGATTGCCCAGGGATGTGCTTAATATTGATATAGAAAATATTAAAAACGCAGGCGTAAAAATTAAAACAAATACCAGAATAGGAAAAGATATACCATTCAGTGAGCTTTTAAACAGTTATAAAGCTGTATTTATAGCTACAGGAGCCCATAAATCGCGAAGGTTACATATTTCAAATGAAGATGCAGAGGGTGTCATGGATGCTATGGAATTTCTAAGAGATATAAATAGTAATAAAAAGGTTAATATAGGCAAAAATATTGGAATTATTGGTGGTGGTAATGCTGCCATAGATGCAGCCAGGGTTGTAGTCAGAATCAAAGATTGTAATAAAGTTCTTATAATCTATAGGAGGACAAGAAAAGAAATGCCAGCATTCGAGGAGGAAATAAGTGCTGCTGTCGATGAAGGGGTTGAAATTCAATTCCTGACAGCTCCCACTAAGATAATAACCAAAAATGGAAAGATTACAGGGGTTGAATGTACAAGAATGAAGTTAGGAGAAATGGACAAAAATGGTAGAAGGAAACCCATTCCTATTGAAGGTTCTGAGTTTGTTATTAAACTGGATACCCTAATTGTAGCAATTGGAGAGGATCCTGATCTTAGTTTTCTTGATGAAAAGGAAATACAAGTTTCTAAAAGAGGTACAATAGTAGTATGCACGGAAACATTGGTTACAAATATTAATGGAGTTTTCGCAGGTGGAGATGTTGTTACTGGTTCCAACACTGTAATAGATGCTATGTCGGCCGGGAAGGTTGCTGCTGAGATGATTGATAAATATATCAGAGGAAAAAATCTAGCCAGAGAATATAAACTAACCAGACCTTCGATGTATGTAGTACCCCCTGCTGAATTAGCAGAAAAAGATATAGAAGAAGCAGCAAGACCTATAATACCCTGTCTACCTATAAATCAGAGAATAAATAATTTTAATGAGGTTAATTTAAATATAACGGAAGAGTTAGCGGTAAGAGAAGCCAGACGCTGTCTCAGGTGTGACTTAGAGACTGAGGAAGGGGCAAAGGTAATAAGTGAAAAATAGTACAATAGGGAGTTTAAATGCCAAAAATTAATTCAACCGATAAGGCTGCTAAAGAAGTAAAGGGGAAGGAAGCTGTAAAAATTGCGGGTAGCTCAAACATCAAAATAAAAATATATATTAATAATAAGGCTATTTATACTTCACCAGATAAAAGTATTCTGGAAGCATGTCTTGAAAATAATATTTTTATACCTCATCTCTGTTTTGACCCGAGGCTTAAACCCCAGGGTACGTGCAGACTTTGTATTGTTGAAGTGGAGGGGATACCGGAAGCCGTTGCCTCCTGTGTAACAAATGTGCGGGAGGGAATGAAGATCAAAACAAATACTCCTCATATAAATGAGCTGGTCAGGATAAATCTGGAATTAATAATATCCGACCACCCTTTAGATTGCATGACCTGTGAATCCTGTAGCAATTGTGCTCTTCAGGACCTGGCTTATATTTACGATGTCAAAGATGTCACCTATAAGGGAAAAATACACGAAAAAAAAGTTCTCGAGGATAACCCGTTTATATTCAGGGATAATGAGAAATGCATACTTTGCGGAAGATGTGTCAGGATGTGTGACAATGTTGTTGGCGCAAGTGCTATTGGTTATGCCGGCAGAGGTTTTGAATGTGAGATAATTCCTGCTTTTGAGCAGTCGCTAAAAAATACAGATTGTGTATTCTGCAGCAATTGTATTTCCACCTGTCCCGCAGGTGCACTTCAACCCAAGTCTTACATTGGAAAAGCCCGTATTTGGGAAGTAAAAAAAATTCAGACAGTTTGCCCTTATTGTGGTGTCGGCTGTGTGATTGATCTGCATATAAAAAACAATAAAATTGTCAATGTATCATCTGAAATAGGAAAGCATGTAAACAGGGGTAATTTGTGTGCTAAGGGTAAATTTGGCCTGGACTTTGTAAGCAGCTCTGAGAGGATTAGTCATCCAATGATAAAAACAAAAGAGGGTAAATTAAAGAAGGTAAGCTGGGGGAAAGCACTGGCGACTGTTTCAGATAAATTAACAGCAATAAAGAAAAAATACGGCTCTGATTCCATTGCAATCCTTAGCTCAGCAAAATGTACAAATGAGGAAAACTTTTTAATGTCCAAACTTGCACGCGCAGTGGTAGGTACAAATAATATAGATCATTGTGCAAGGCTATGTCATGCTTCAACAGTTACAGGTTTGATCCAGACTTTCGGAAGTGGCGCAATGACAAATTCGGTTGAAGATATAAAACACTCAGATGTTGCA
>VGAU01000076.1 GCA_016870675.1 Actinomycetota bacterium
TATTACAAGGTCTGATTTTACATCACTGTTTACTATAAACGGGGCCTGGTTAAAATATCTCCGGCTCATTTTAATAATTTCTTCAAGAATCCTGGGGACAACACAGGAAATTGCAACTTCTTTGACATTCTTCGGGTTAAACTCAGAGTTTTTTAAAAAATTAAAAACTGCAGCCGCAATCTCATCCGAGGTCTCATATTTTGGGGTAACCATCCTCCAGGATGAAAGTGTTTTATCTTCTCCGAATAGTCCTATAACTGTTTGTGTATTTCCTATATCTATTGCCAGAAGCATTATAAACCTTTTATTAATACCTGATAGAATTCTTAAGATTTTACATTAATTGTAAATAAATAAAAAGATGACGGAACTATCCATACTAGTTATTTAATAACTTTTTATTCTTTCCCTAACCTTCTTATCTGCAGGCATAAATCAATTCAATAATTTTTTTCTATATGCATTATCATGAGGACCCAAGTCAATAAACTTGATGGTGTCATCTGAACATTTACTGCAATCGCTGCAAAGAACTATTTCGTCATCACCTTTTTTTCGACATATCTTACAATATAAATAAATAATGATAAAATTTTTTCGAACTGAACAACTATAGTACCCCCTAAAGTTACTCTTGAGTGGTTCACCCAGGGCAATAGGTCTTTCTATAATCATATCTACTTTCTTTTTTATTGCCTTCTTTATAGAGCTAAACTTTTTTAGGGAGTCTTTGAAAGTATCACTGAAGAGTATATTCATCAAAAGACTTCTTTATAACTTAACCATTTAACTTTACCTGATCTAACCCTTGAAATAGTTTCTAAAAGACTTTCTCTAAAATCTGGATCAGAAAGAATTATCTCAGTTGGATTACCTTCTTTAGTACGTTTTAAGCTCAAAATAAATTGGGTAAATATCTCAGAGACTGATGTTCTCTGTTCTTCTGCATAAATCTTGGCATATTCTATTAAATCTTTATCTAATGTTATATTTATTTTACTTTTACTCATTATGGTTACCCTTCAATTTATTCTTATAATATACGCCTTTTATGCACTTTGTCAATACTTTTAATCTGCTACCTTAACCTGCTGAATTCTAATGAACTACCTTTGGGCTAAAGACCCAAAAGCTTCCTGCTTCATAGCTTCGTCTAACGACGACAGCTCCACAGGCTTTAGACGGTAATTCCTACCGCCTTTAATGTTTAATTCTCGCAATACTTGAGATAAGATATTTTGACTGGCATTTATATCCCTATCTAATTCTGTTTTACATTTCGGACAATCCCATTCTCCATCTTTTAATTCTAAATCTTGGTTGATATATCCACAGTGATTACAAGTCTTCGAGCTGGGGTAAAATCGTAGGCAGTATCTAAATCTTTTAGTGTTTGCTGCAGTGATTGTGAATTAGCCTCTTTTAACCATTCGTTTTCTTTTTTCAAATCAGTAAGTTTATTTGCACAGTCATAATAATTCAAGTGTTTTTTCTTTAATTTTCCTTTTTTACAATGATAACTGTGTCTCACTATTTCCATCTGAATCAACCCAGATAAAAGCTATAATTCCGGGGGATTTCACTGATGGTGACATCATTGTTAAAACAGAAGGTTAGAACTGTTAATCTTTATTTTGGCACTAAATACAGCCGGTTTTTCTCAAGCACAAAGGTAGATCAAGATTATTCTTCCTTAAGAAATCCCGGTCGTTTAAAATCTTTTTTGAATCACCGTTAAATACTACCTCTCCCTGGTTTAAAATTATGCACCTATCCGAGAAATCATATGCCAGATCAAGGTCATGAGTAGCAATAATGGTGGTTTTGTCCATATTTTTAATAAGTTTTATAAAGTTAGTCCTGTTTCTGGGGTCAAGATTGCTTGAAGGCTCATCTAAAATCAGTATTTCAGGATCATAAGACAGCACTGTAGCCAGAGTAACAAGTTTCTTTTCTCCAAAACTCAAGAAATGAGGAATCTCATCCTCTATATTCCCCAGATTTACTTTTCTTAAGCTAATTCTTACAATTTCCTCTATATACTGCCTGTTTTTAGCCCGCCTGTCCTTCTTTTTATTTAAATAATTTATAAGTCCAAAGGATACATCATCAAAAACTTTTATTGAGAACAACTGGTCATTTGGGTCCTGGAATACAAATCCTATTTTTTCCCTGATATCATAAATATTTTTTTCATCCAACCTCTTGCCATATATAAATATTTCACCCGACTGGCACTTTCCGTCCATAAGACCGGCAATATTCAGCATCAAAGTTGACTTTCCCGCACCATTGTGACCGATTATGGATAATTTTTCTCCCCTTCCGACAGAAAAATTGATGCCTTTTAACACTCCCCTGTAACTGCTAAAACCTCCATCCAATCTTCTGCTGGTAAGATACTTATAATATAGATCTTTAACTTCAATTATTTTTTGGTTATTCATCTTATTCATTTAAATTAAAATAAAAAAGTTTTTAAATTTATTAACGATTTAAACATAAATTTTAACAATGACATTTTTAAAATGATATCTGATAAATTTTATATTCATATTTAACATTTGTTATAAAATACTGGTAATTTCAATAACTTTTATAGATGCCGGAATCAGGATAAAGATTAAAAGCAGGGTAATATTTAAGGCAATGTTTAAACTTCCATTTGTATTTTCTTTTTCCACAACATAAAAATTTCCATCAAAACCCCTGCTTTCCATAGACCTGTAAACATTTTCTGCCCGGTCTATTGACTTTATAAATAGGTTACCAATAACATGTGTTAGTCTCTTATTTACAGTATGATATGATTTTTGAAATACCCTGCTTTTTATTGCCTGCTGGCCGATTCTGAATTCTTCTGTTATTAAAAATATATACCTATACATTAAAAAAATTATTGAAACAATTACTTTTGGTAAATGTATTTTTCTAAGCCCATGCAAAAGTTCCATTTCATCAGTGGATACAAGAAGCGAAGCCAAAAGCAGTATTGAAAGAAAAGATTTTATAAGCACAGCTGCAAAGATAGCAAGACCATTATCAGTTACAGCTAAAGTAAATACCTTTAAATCGATCTTTGCTACAATTGCACCTTCATTTGCAAATGGAATAAAGATAGAAATAAAAAAAGGGTATAAAAATACTAAAGACACTCTCTTTACTAGCTGCTTGAAATCAGGCCTAAATAATAACACAACAATAATGGTAGTTAGAAAATAAAAGGTAAATATTAAATAATTCCCTACCGCCACACTAACAATAAAAAAGATATTTACCAGGGTTATTATTAATTTGTTTCTAATGTTTAAAATACTGCTCAATAGAGTTAAACCCTTGTTTTATTTCTTAAGTTTGTAAAAAAACTATTTCTTTTTGCCTGCTGCCTTATAAATCAGGTACACGGCTCCAAAAACAGCCAGAATAATAAGTACACCTGACAACCCGGCCAGAGATGTTTGCCAGAGTTCATTATCCACAGCACCAAAAACATAATCAGGAATCAGAAAAATACTTTCCGGAATTATTTGTTCAGCTTTATCTATAAATCCATGATTTTCAGCGACCTTTTCCAGCCCATCAGGAAAGGGTGATGCAAAGACTGACACAAACATGGCAATTACCAGTGCTGCAATTATTCCCACCAATATAAATGTATAATCTCTTCTATTCATCACTGGAGGCTCCTTTCCCTGGTTAAAATAAGATCCGGTCTTATTTTATTTATAAAAGCAATCACCGCAACTGTAATTACTGCCTCTCCAATTCCTATTATGGAATGGACTCCAACCATTGCTTTTAAAGTGATTCCCAGAGCATAAGTTCCTGAAATTCCCAGTTCAAGTGCTGCAAAAAAGGAGGCAATTACCACTGAAAGCCATGAGGCCGCAGCAACAGAAATAAAAAAGATAGTCCTTTTTTTTGACATTCTACCAATCAGCCAGTAAATTAAATAAGAACTGTAAACTCCAACAATAGCCATATTAAAAATATTTGCCCCTAATGCTGCCACTCCCCCGTCCATAAAGACAAATGCCTGTACAATCAGCACCACTGCTATAACTATGGCACCTGCATGAGGTCCCAGCACTATTGCCGCAAGAGCTCCCCCCAGAAGATGCCCGGAAGTTCCTCCAGGTATAGAAAAGTTAATCATCTGCAAAGCAAAAATCAATGCACTTATAACTCCCATAAGTGCTATAACCTTTGCTTTGAAATAACTTTTCACCTTGTAGATTGCCGTAGCCAGTCCACCTGCAGAGACTACCGCGGTAGAAACTACAGTTTTAAGATCAATAAACCCATCTGGTATGTGCATAACGCTCCTCTATTTATGTGTTACTAAATATGTAAAAAGTAACACGTTTTAAATAAGAAAGCAAGCTTTTTTTACTTTAATTTAACTAAAAAAGTTATCTTTGGCTAAATTTTTTCTAAATAGATTTGAACGCTTAAGCAGTTTTTAAAAACCAGAAGGACGAAGTCCATAACCTTCTTTTATTTTTTCTACCTGATTTATCTTATCAAGATTATTAAAAATTGTTTGTCTGAATTCAAAATTTTTAAAACCAGTCTCTTTTAATATCTTTACCACTTCTTCTGTAGTAAAGAAAATTGCTTCTCTATAAAAAACACTTTTTTGCTTATTTTTTTGATATATCCTTCCAACTTTGCTTTTCCTGAGTTTAAAGTATGAACAAGCTGTATTAATTGAACTGAATCAATATCATAAACAGGCTTTGCCTCAGGGTGATCTCCCATTTTAAGAGAATCCCCGGTAAGACAGAGAACATTTTCTATGCCCCTGGAAAATGCAAAAAGCAGATCGGCCTGAATAGATAGCCTATTTCTATCACGGCAGGTTATTTGAAATATTGGCTCCCCGCCTTGCTCCTTTATAAGAAGACAGGTTCCCAGAGAAGGATATCTCATCACAGCACTTTGATTATCTGTAACATTTAATGCATCAACTTTATCTTTAAGAATTTCTATATTATCAATCATTTTTTGTACATTGGTGCCCTTTACCGGACCTATCTCAGCTGTTATGATAAATTTGTCTGATTTTAGCACTTCTTTAAATGATATAGCCATTTACTCCCCCTACTTCTAAACGAATTTTTTAAAATTATCATATGATAAAATTAACTTCTATTCACTTTTAAATTTCTCATATTCTCTAAAAGCCAGCGGCTGCTTTCTCCTGTGTCAAATAGTATTCTTTCATCAATTAAGAAAGATACTCCCCATCCGATACGGAGATTTCTGGTCATTGCATCTTTATCAAAAAGAATCTCTACTTTCATTTTTTATTATTTCAACAATTTTTTTTAAAACTAAAAGTCAGTGGTCCTTTTCATCATATTCTTTAATTTCATATCCCAAACTTTTAAAATACGAGAATAAGAAATTCGTTCTATGAAATTCTTGTGATTTGTTTTTATTTCTTTTGTTGATAAATCAAGAATAAATTTCATTTAAAACTGGCTCCTTTTTGTGTCTTATTGGTAGTCTAGCTTCATTAAAGCATACATTGAAATTCCCCATTTTTATCTTTTTACCTTTACAACCACCGGCAATAATATATTGTTTATTTAGATTCAGACTTTTTATGAATTCTTTATGAGAGCTATAATTGCTAACCAGATCAAGCCCTTTTCTGGTCAGAACAAAAACAGGTATTTTCTTTGAAAGCTGCATTATAGCCTTCTTTCCTATCACCATTCTTAATTCTTTGGATCCACAGCTCCATACAACATCAGCATATTTCCCAATTTCTTGAATTTTATTCTTATTTAAACCAGTAGTACAAACCACTAAAGATGTTAACGATATTTTTAAATCACTTTCTATTTTTCCTATCATATTTACAGGAACATCCATCGAGGCATTAATGGTAACTGCAATTCTCTTGTACCCCAGAGAGGCTGCTTTTTCTATCCCCTTTATCTGATCGATGGTACCATCTTGAGAAATCACATATGAACCCGTTTTCTCAAGCTTTCTTATTATTCCTTTGATTGGAGATGTATAGAAAATTCCATTCATACGTGCTCCCACACCCTGAACAATTTCCGGCTTATTTACAATCACCGTACCTGCTCCATCGCAAACGACAACAGCTGCATCGATGGACTTTTTTTTCAAAGCATACATTAGAATCTCCGAAGCTCCATATGGTATAGCTATATCTTTACTAAATAATTCACGCTTTTCTGTAAAATAGCCAAATTCAGATATTTTCGATTCTATCGCTCTTTTTATAACTTCTTTAATCAAAGATGGATTACCTGATAAATTTATATTTTTATATAAAAAACCAGCAAGGGGACAATATGTCATACAAGGATTTGTAACTTCAATTACTCTGCCATTTGATATAACAACATATGAAGAATAAAATCTTATAATGTGTAAATCCCTATAGCAAGCCCTTTTAATATATTTTACGTCTCCAATCTGATTTAACAGTCTCTTAATTGTAATGTTCATTATCTTTTGCAGGTTCCATCATCTGAACAAGGCGGCTCGTCACATCGTTCAGTTCTTCCACAGCAGGTTCTGCCAGAAAAGCTGCTATTCCTGTAATCCGTGCTGTAGAAACCTTTTCCTTTGAGAATAACTCCCATACCGGTACCGATTACTCTTCTCAATTCCTTACCACATCGGGGACATTCTTTAATGGGAGAGTCATTAATATTTTGAAATTTCTCAATTTTATATCCGCAACTTTCGCAGATATATTCATATGTCGGCATAATTACCTCCGCGCTTTACTTATCTTTTTGCCTTCATTCTTTTAAGTTAATTTGCTCTCTCTAATTCTTCCTCAAGCAGTCTCCATATTGTGCGTAGTGTTTTTGTAACCTGATTATTTGAATATTCTATTATTGTTTTTCCCTCAACAATTGAATTTACCACCGCTTTATCAAAAATTACCTTACCAAGGATTTTAATATTTTTATCTTTAAACCAGCGCTCTATTTTTTCAGTTATATCACAATTCAAATCGCACTTATTTATTATTACTTTTACTGGGACATTAAAGTGTTCGGTAACACCAAGCACTCTTTTAGCGTCATGCAATCCTGATAGTGTTGGCTCAATTACTATTACAGCACAATCCACGCCCGTAATAGAAGCAATTACAGGACAGCCTATACCCGGCGAACCATCTATAATAATCCACTTATAATTTTTGCTTTCAGCAATTTCCTTTGCTTTTTGCCTGACCAGAGAAACCAGCTTTCCTGAATTTTCCTCGGCAATGCCTAATCTGGCATGAACCAATGGACCAAATCTGGTGTCAGATATGAACCATTCACCGGAAGTATTTGCTTTCATCTCTATAGCATTTTGTGGACAAACCAAACTGCAAAATCCACAACCATCGCAGGAAATAGGATCAATGGTAAAATCTTCTCTTACAGCTTCAAACCTGCATACTGTTTTACAGACGCCACAACCATCACAGCGTTCCTTGTGTGTGAAAGCTGTAACACCACTCTTGAAAACATATGACTGTTTTATTTCAGGATCAAGTATTAAATGCAAATCCGCCGCATCCACATCACAGTCAGCCATAACCTTATCTTTGGCTAACGCAGCAAATGCACCGGTAATAACTGTTTTTCCTGTGCCACCCTTTCCACTTATAATAACAATCTGCTTCATCTTTATTACCTTTTGTTAATTTCTTCTATTTTTATTACCTTCGATTTTATTTTATCCTCAACCAATTTTTACCTTGTTTTATAT